>JAITQT010000015.1 GCA_031288745.1 Deltaproteobacteria bacterium | reverse complement strand
CCTTTGTGGTGTGAGATCTCACACCACAAAGGGTACAATGAACTCGGTCATGTGTCAAGTAAATTTCACTTTGATCTAATTTTCACCACGTGGTGAGAAAAACTGCGGGAATTACGGTTTAAGTTTATTTCTGAACTTATCCGCCCTAGCTGGCCCATGTTTCGCTGCACCACCTCCCAAGCCCATATTAGGCTATTGGGGCGATAGACCTTGTCTATAAGACTAAATCACTTTCATCCTTTAACGGCAGTTAACCAGCACCGTCAACCTCTTTAAGGTGTCTAAATTTGTGCTCTAGCTTTATTGCTTCTGTTCTTAATTAGCTTTTCTCGAACTACGATCGGCCTTCTCCATAAGTACGCCTCATCTTCACCATTTACCCCCTTTACTGGGCCTGGTTTAGGCTATCAAGACCTACTGCCGCTCTAGGCGCTCTTTCGATACTTATAGCCCATACCAATCACAACCCCGCTAGGGGCCTAATCGCTTATAACCTCTTACCTTCCGAACATTTTACCCTCAATCACCACATAACGACCATCTTCGCCTTTCAGTTCTTTGGCTAAATGACTAGGCGGGTGGCCACCATACGTCGCAGTTTCAATTAGCACCGACTCAGCCGTGTTGCTGCTAACGATTCGCAATATATAGATACTCTCCTAGCGACAAGGCCGAAACAGGTTCGTCAACCTATTTAACTAATCGTTCACCAACTGTTACTCCCCACCTCGCCTCACGGCGACGCAGTTACGTTAAGTTACAAGGGCCACTGACGCGGACTTTCACCGCGCTGATAAGACGCCTTCACTGGCTATCATATAACCCCTTCCATACAGCGGCATCAGTTTCCCCATCTTTCGCCCTTTTAGCAAGGCTCTATCGCCCTCTTGGCTATATTCGACCTGACCGCTTTTAAAGACTTTTGGCCTAAGGCCGCTTTATCCATCAAGTAGCCTGGTTATAGCTGAGGCCCTCATCGGCAAAAAATTTAAGGGAGATTTTTGATTAAGATTGGGGAGCCATGCTCACTTTTAACCTTTATTGAAACCAAATTTTGGTCTATTTGGGCCTCAAAAATGGGCTCTGCTCAAATTTCATTTCAGACCAATAACTAAAAATTACATATAATATTAAATAAATAAAACCCTAATTTATTGATTTCGTTTTGTTTTATTGACCTTAAACGCTTCTCTTCCTCAGTGGCCGCCTAAAAAAGACGTAACAAACTTTAACTAATCCGAAAGATAGCCTATTTTCCTACGGCCAAGAAATTTTCCGCTGAAAATCGCCTTGGCTTAGACCTTAAAAATGCTCTTTGTTAGTTGAAAAATGCCAAATTAACTTAAACGGTATGAAAAAAAATAAAAAAATATTTGGCAAATCATAACCCTTAAAATAATGGCTAATCGTAACGAAAGACCATAAGATTTGTTTTAGCGACCAAACAACGACTAAATTGAATACGTGGTATTATGCCCATTAATACATAATTTGGAGTTTAACTCAAGGATTATCTGTCAATTTTAACTTGATTCTTTGACCTTATTTTGTTATTGTCTTTGCAATCAGCGAAACAATTCTACCGGACTTTATTACCATGCTGTGCGACATAAAATTTTGCATTCGTCCGGTGGGCCGATTGCTATCCGCAGGCCAAGTCTCAAAAATAAAAACTAAGAACTGACTAAAAACTATTATTTTTAATTTTTTTTAAATTGATTATCTTTTTTGTCTATATAGTAGAGACGGGCCAAAAGGATTAATAAAGAGGCGAAGGCAAGGCTATTGATCAATTGAAGTCAAAATAGCTTGAATCCAGTCCAAAACGATTATCAGCGGAAGGGAAGTTTTAATCCTATTTCCGAAATATTCTTCGGGTGGTTTCTAACTTAATTTTTTCTTTAAGGCCTTACGTAAAAAAAACCACTCCCTTCTTTATTTTAAATTAGGGATAGGCACTCTGAAAGGCGCTGCACGCTGACGGCGAAATAAAGAGAAAGCTAAACTCTTCAGTTCATTCTTTAAGGAGCGATAGATGATTCAGAAAAACATCTATGTAAACGGCATTGCTCACAACATCTTCGTTGATCAGGAAACCACCCTGGCCAAGGTGCTTCGCGAGCAACTACACCTTTTGGGCACCAAAATCGGCTGCGGCGAAGGTATGTGTGGTGCCTGTAACGTCATTGTCGATGGCAAGCTAACCCGCAGCTGCGTCATTAAAATGAAGCGGATCCCCGAAGACGCCAAGATCCTCACCATCGAGGGTATCGGCTCACCGCTGAACCTCCATCCCATTCAGAAAGCCTGGGTCAAGCACGGCGGCGCTCAATGCGGTTTTTGCAGCCCCGGCTTCATCGTCTCCACCAAGGCTTTATTAGACTCAAATCCTGACCCCTCTAGGGATGAAATCCGCGATTGGTTCCAAAAGAACCGTAACGCTTGTCGTTGCACCGGTTATATCCCCTTGGTCAACGCCGTTGTTGAGGCTGCTAGAGTCTTAAGAGGCCACGCTAACGTTGAATCGCTTGACTATAAACTTCCGGCTGACGGCCATATTTTCGGTAGCGATTCAAGGTATCCTAGGCCTACCGCTATTGGTAAAGTCACCGGCACCCTTAAATACGGCGGCGACTTAGCTCTTGAACTCCCACCCAACCGCTTGTATCTAGCTTTGGTTCAAGCCGAAGTCTCCCACGCCAACATCAAAAGCATCGACACCTCGGAAGCCGAAAAGATGCCCGGCGTTTTTAAAATCATAACTCACAAAGACGTTAAGGGCAACAACCGCATTAACGGTCTGGCCTTCCCCACTAACAAAGGTGACGGTAAGGAAAGGCCAATTTTATGCGATTCGAAGGTCTTCCAGTATGGCGACGCCATCGCCGTGGTTGCGGCTTATACCGAGGAGCAAGCTAAAGCAGCCGTGAAGGCTGTTAAGGTTGATCTAGAAGTTTTGCCAGCCTACCTCAGCATCCCGGCTGCTAAGGCCCCGGACGCCATTGAAATTCATCCCGGCACCCCCAACACTTATTTTATACAGCCCCACAATAAGGGCGAGGACACCAAACCAATCTTCGCTGACCCCAACGTGGTTACTAGCGAAAGCTTCATGATCTCTAGCCGCCAGCCCCATATGCCCATCGAGCCTGACTGCGCCTTTGGTTTTATTAATGACGACGGGGCTATAATAATTCACTCTAAGTCTATCGGCGTTCACCTCCACAAGGTTATGATCCAGGAAGGGCTGGCCCTAGGCGACGACCAACTCCAATTAGTCTGTAACCCCATGGGCGGGACCTTCGGTTACAAATTCTCCCCAACCATCGAGGCTTTAGTAGCCGTGTCCGTTCAGGCCACTGGACGCCCCTGCTACCTACTCTTTAACTATCATCAGCAGCAGCAGTACACTGGTAAGCGCTCTCCGTTCTACGGCACTGTCCGCTTTGCCACTGACAAAAAAGGCAAGATCCTCGGCATGGAGACCGACTACGACGTTGATCACGGTCCTTACTGCGAGTTCGGCGATCTTTTAACCCTCCGCGGCATCCAGTTTATGGGCGCGGCCTACGATGTGCCTAATATTAGAGGTGAAGGCCGCACTGTCTGCACCAACCACGCCTTCGGTTCAGCTTTCCGCGGGTACGGCGGAACCCAGGCCCAACTATTTAGCGAAGTAGCCGCCGACGTTATGGCCGCCGAGCTAAAAATGGATCCTTGGGAATTTAGATATCTGAACTGCCATAAAAAAGGTGGGAAGAGCACTAACCCCAGCGGGCAAGATCTTGATTCGCGCACCTACGATGAAATGCTTCTGGCCATTAAGCCCGCTTACGAGGAGGCCTTGGCCCGCGCCAAAGCCCAGTCCACCCCAACTCACAAAAAAGGCGTAGGCTTGGCCGCCGGCTCTTATGGCTGCGGTCTAGACGGGCCCGACTCCTCTAACGCCCGCGCCGAACTTAATCCGGACGGGACCATCACCATTCGCACCGCTTGGCAAGATCACGGCCAAGGGGCCGACATGGGTGCTGTCGGTACCGCCCACCAAGCCTTAAGGCCCATGGGCGTTAGCCCCGAACTCCTTAAGTTCACCTGGGCCGATACCCGTAACCCTGTCTCTGGTCCTTCCGGCGGCTCCCGCTCCCAGGTCATGACCGGCGGTGCAGTCAGGGTAGCTTGCGAAAACTTCTTGGCCGGCCTTAAAAAGCCAGACGGCAGTGGCTACTACACTTACGACGAGGCTAAGAAAGCTGGCGTGCCTACTGATTACGACGGGACCTTCTCCGTGCCCGGCGTACCCCTAGACGCAAACGGCCTAGGCTCGCCGTTCATGGTTTATATGTACGGAGTCTGCCTCGCCGAGATCACCGTGGAGCTGGCTACCGGTAAGGTTAAAGTCGATAAAGTCATCTTCAACGTTGATATTGGTAAAGTCAATAACCGCCTGGTCACCGACGGCCAGCTGTGGGGTGGTGTGGCCCAAGCCATCGGCCTAGCCTTAACTGAGGACTTTGATGATATCCAAAAACACAAGACCATGGTCGGTGCCGGATTCCCCTTCATCAAGGACATTCCCGACGATATCACCATCAACTACTTTGAGAGCCCCCGCGAATACGGTCCGTTCGGTGCCGCCGGTACCGGCGAGATCCCGTTGTGCGTGCCTCACCCCGCTATTCTGAACGCCATTTACAACGCCACTGGGGCCAGGGTCACCCGCATCCCGGCCCTGCCTGAGAGGGTGCTTGAGGCTATTAAGAATAAGGATAAGAAGAAGAAGTAGGTCAACTCTCTTGCCCCTTTACGGGTCAAAGAGCGACTAAATTTTTAAATTTCTCGGACGCCCCGCTCCGGACTCTAACCGGGGTGGGGCTTTCTTTTTTATAGGACTTTAAACTTCTCAAGATTAAAACTCCCCGAAGGCCTACCTAACTGACCCTCTATCGCGGCGACTACTCGGGCCTCGAGCCCAAAGAGCGGCGAAAGATTTTTTTTAGCTCTTAACGAATTTTTTTGGTAAACTAGTCCAACCAGTTTTAAAAATCACTTGTGACTAATTGCCGCTTAAGTCGCAGCTTAGCCTAAAGATCATTGGTCAAAATAATTGTGTCCGTTCACAAATGTGAACGTTTAAGGGCCCGTTCACAAGACAGAACGCTGCGGTGTTAAGCCTATTGAAAGGGACGACACATACCGCAGCAATGTAGCCCCCTATAGGAGCTTAGTAAAATTAACATTAATCAAAATTAAAATATTTGGTTGGAGCAGAGAGCTAAGTAAAAACTTTAAAAGAACTAATGTTAAGAACTTAAGGGTGATCGAAGCGCAAAAAGTCACCTTTATCAGTCCTTAAATTTGTAACAGGGTCTTATTACTAGTTAATTTTTTAGACTACTTTGCTTTTAAGGGGTTTTTGCGCTTCGATCAAGGGTATGCTAAAACTTAATTACAACTCTAAAGTCGCTACCAGCCGCAACGTTGGAAAAAAAAGACTTGGTGAACGGTTACAAATAATTTAACTTGTTTCTTCTCCTTTTTTTGAGAAAAGCGCTATTATAACCCCCCGCCCTAAAGCCGGGGGCTCTAAACAAGGATTTTGGATGGAAGAGCTGACTCTAAGAAAATTTGAGAGTTACTGTACCCAAGAAGATCCCCCTGCCTGTCAGTGCCGATGTCCCGTCCACGTTGAGGCCGGACAGATGCTGGCTAAATTAGCCTCCGGCGCGGTCGACGAGGCCAGAAAAATATTGGAACGATACCTCCCCCTTGCTTCTCTTACGGCCTTTTTATGCGACGGAGCCTGCCTAGAAAAATGCCTCAGAGCTAACCTTGATCAAAGCGTGAACATCCCTCTTTTAGAGCGAGAAATCATCGTTAACGGCCGGGCCACTAGGCTCTACCCCTTGCCGCCGACCTCTAAACGAGTAGCCCTTATCGGGGCGGGCTTGTCAGCTCTAACGGCCGCTTACGAGTTAGCCAGAAGAGGCCATAAAGTAGAAATTTTTCACCTATCCACGCCAGGTGGGACCTTAAATTCGCTAGCTGAGGATAAACTACCGCCTCAAGCTCTCGTTGAGGCCATTGATCTCTTAGAGAGTCTTAATACAGACTTTAATCAAGTTCAATCATTTGAGCCTCAATGGTTCGAGAAACTTAAAAAGGAATTTGGGGCTATCTTTTTAAGCTTAGATGATCCCGACCTTTTGCCGCAATCGTTAGGCTTAAACGGAGAGCTCATAGTCGACCCGGTGAGTATGGCCTTAAAGGATTCTAACGATTACCTTTTTGCCTGTGAGCTAACTCAAAGCTATCCCATGTCTAACCTTATTAGCTCGGGGAAAAAAGTGGCCGCCTCTATTGATAGGATCTTGCAAGGAGCTAACCTAACCGCCGCCCGCGAAAACGAGGCAGTACGAGAATCAAAATTACGGGTCAATCTTACTGGCCGTAAAGTAATAGCTCCCATAGTGCCCTCTAACTCTGGAGTTTACACAACCCAAGAGGCCCAGGCCGAAGCCGATAGGTGTCTAAATTGCTCTTGCCTTGCCTGCGTCCCCCCTTGTCCACTGCTTCGCTCTCGCAAGGGCTTTTATCCTAAAAAGTGGACCCGCGAATTCTACAATAACATCATCACCGCCTTTGGCATCCGCCACTCTAACATTAACATCAACAGTTGCTCCCTGTGCGGGTTGTGCTCTTCTCTATGCCCCAACGGCTTTAATATGTCGGAGTTTATCGATCTAGCTAAACTTGATATGGTAGTCACCAACCACATGCCCGTCTCGGCTCACGAGTTTGCTTTGGAAGATCAGCTCTTCTCCAACTCTAAACCAGCTTATTTTTTAAGGCCCCAAAAAGGCTTTAAATCTAGCGCTGCCCTGTTTTTTCCAGGCTGTCAACTTACTGCCTCTCTACCTAAAGCTGTAAGGGACCTCTATAAATATCTGGCCGCCAATTTTGAAGGCGGCCTCGGTCTCTGGTCTGCGTGCTGTGGGGCCCCAGGCCGCTGGTCAGGGCGACGCAAATTTACAGATTCTACTATCTCTTTATTGCGTACCGATTGGGAGGCGGCCGGAAAACCCGAGGTCGTCTTGGCCTGCCCATCGTGCCGAAGATTTTTCCTCTCTGAAATACCCTTCATTCCTATCCGCTCGTTATGGTCTTTAATTAACTCTCTACCCTTACCCTCTAGCGCCCAGCCCTTTTCTGGGGAACTATCAATCCACGACCCTTGCGCCGCAAGGCTCGATACCGAAGGTCAAGAGGCAGTTAGAGCTATACTTAGTAAATTAGGCCAAAAAATAATCGAACCCACCTTCACCAAAACCACCACCCTTTGCTGCGGTTACGGGGGGCTAGCCTCCCTAGCCAACCCAGTTATAGGCCAACAATTTGTCTTAGAGCGGCTCCAATCAACTACGGAACCAATAGTCGGCTGGTGCGCCGTCTGCCGCGATCGCTTTAAAGAGCAACAACACCCTGCCCTTCACCCTCTCGAACTTCTCTTTCCACAACTATCGCCTAAAGAGGCAATGGAGCAAAAGCCGCCCACTATTTCCGATCGCCGTTACAACCGAGCCGCCTTCGCTAAAGAGATGTTAAAAGATATTTGGGAAGAAGAGATAGAAGAGGAAAAAACTATGAACCTTAAAATTGAGATAAGCGATAAAGTTATGGACGATATGGAAAGACGCCGCATCTTAATTTCCGACGTGACCGCCGTTTTAGAGTACACTGAGGTCAATGGACCGATGTTCCTAAACCCAGAAAGCGGCCGCCAAATAGCTTGCTTTAGGCCTCGTCAGGTCACTTTTTGGGTAGAATATGAAAAAAAGGACGACCTTTATATCGTAACTAAGGCTTGGTCTCACCGCATGATACTTAAGAGCGCCCCAGGGCCAAGCCTTGATAGCCCGGCGACCTTAGAGGGCTACGCCCGCAGCGGAGGGAGGGTCTGATGGGTCACGCCTTTGCCAAATTCGACGCTGAGGGCTGGAACTGTAAAAAATGCGGCCGCCCGCTGACCCCTTGCTCGGTTAACGTTGAATATATGGGCTCTAGTTTTTTTGTAGAGCTACCCGGCTGCCAAGAGTGTGGCTTTATCCTAATCGACGACGAACTGGCCCTTGGTCGGATGCTAGAGGTGGAAAAGCTCTTAGAGGATAAATAAAATTTATTAGCATTTTCAGCCACAAATTCTAATATTTTTATTAAATTATTTTTTTTTATTTTTATGTCAAGATCATATATTCGATTATCATTATGATTACTTTAAAGCCATTATTAGATCTAATCCAATAGTGGTCTTAGTCATATCTTGGATAAGGTCTTTAATGTCATTACTTTCAACCCGAAATTCTTCCTTAACTTTTTTCTCTTCTTTTGGGATTATTTATATTGGCTATAAATTTAAATTTAATTAAATTACTCTTTTCTCCCCATTTTCAACTCGTCCTGAGATTAAATTAAGGAACTTATAGTTAAATTCTTGGACCTTTAGCTCAAAAAAAATAAGCTTAGCCTCTAACGGCTTTTAGGGAATGCTAACCGTTGGCTAGACCTTTTTGAACACTGCCTTTGACAGGCAATAACTATTCGATCTGAAATTTAATTTTTCACTAGCCTTAAGATCTTAACCATGATTTTTGGAAACTTCTCCTTAGGTCGGTATTGAGATCTTTTTTTTTAACTCAATTCATGATATTATAAATTTGCTTCTATAGGAAAAGAAATTGTTGAGGTAAGTCTCTGGCCTAACAATTAGGCTTGGTACTTTAGAGTTCACGACAAAAAAGTTGACAAGCGCTTCAAAAACAGCCCTTCCATATTAGTTTTGGAGAGCTAACAACTACCCATCCTAAATTAAAGGAGCTTATAAAAGCCAGCGGTTTACCCGGGTAAGCGGAGTTAAAGGGACAAGATTTAATAAATTTTGGTTTAACCTCATTGTTTTTCACTTAATCTAAATCCACCTTCAGATTGACTTAGCCATATAGTCAGAGCCAAAAAAAATATTGGTTAATTTCAGGGTGTTTACGTCGGTACCGTGGCCATCTAAGGCTGGTGCTAGTTTCAACCTTAAAACGCTTAAAGGCTTGATAACCACCAACAATAATTGCTCTTGCCCCGGAGGGACAACGGTTAAGGGTGGGTTTTTACCTCCTTTCAGAGTAAAGAGAAAAACGCCATTCCTCCCCTGGCTAAAACCAGGGGGGCTGTTGGTGAGAAAGAAGATGAGTCGCCGGAGTCTTTTATCTATTCCCCGTTGCTTACTGGAAACGTATGATGATGATTGGTTAGAATCCGTCTCCGGCCCGGCCCTTAGGCCGGGGGGGTTGGAACTAACTAAACGCGCCTTAGATATGATTTCGATTCAGCCGGGGGCCAAGGTTATAGACGCTGGCTGTGGCACAGGGGCCACTTTAGAGCTACTTAACTCTCTTGGCTACGACGCCTTAGGCCTTGATCTTAACGATGTTCTTTTAGCTAGAGCCAGCGCCTGCGGTAAAACTCTTAAAGTCTCCTTTGATGACACCTCCCTTCCTTCCGGTTGCGCCGACGCTATCTTAGCTGAGTGCGTCTTAAACCTTTGCCAAAACCGTAAGAAGGCCTTACTAGAATTTCATCGCTTATTAAGCAAAAACGGTTATCTAATCATCAGTGATTTGTGCCTAAAGCCTGGTACCGATAGAGACCAAAAAAATCCCAATAGAAAACGCGGCTGCGCCAAAGGGGCGGCTGAACTCAACTTTACCCTCAACCTTTTAAAAAAAATAGGTTACTTCATAGTCTCATACCAAGACCAAGAAAACGCCCTCAAAAATCTTTCAGCGGCCTTAGTTTGGCGCTACGGACTAAAAGATGGGCTTGGGAGATTGGGCTTAATGGGGGCTGACTGCCGTTTTAAACCGGGTGATTTAACTTACGCCCTTATTATCGCTCAAAAAAAGTCGAGCTAACTATTGACTGTGAGGATTTTTTTATATGGATGATTACACCAGATCCAACGTCTTAGAATTGGCTGGCCAGGGTTATACTTGCGCCCAGATAGTGGTGCTCATGGGCCTTAGAATTATGGGTAGAGATAATCCCGATCTAGTTAGGGCCTTAAGCGCTCTAGCTATGGGAGCCTCCTCAGGCTCACTGTGCGGAGCCTTAACCGGTGGCCTATGCCTGGTGGGCCTTTACACTGGAAAGGGAATAATCGACGAAAGGCCGGTTTTGGGCTATCGCATCCCACTTGGTGCCCTAATAAAATGGTTTACGCAAGATAAACTCAAAGATCGGACCGAACCCACCTGCCGGGCTATTTTTGAAGCTGATGGGCAAGAACTCGACCTAGAAAAGGCTTTACCCACTGCTGCTTGTGGTGATCTGGTGGGCGACACCTTTTTAAAGGCCCTAGAGCTAATCCAAACCCACGGCCTTGACCCAACCCAAGGCCGAGAACTTTAAGTCGAAAAACCTTATTTTTAGTTTAAAACTAAGGCTAGAATAGGCTAGGCTAAGAAAAAAAGAAGCCTAAAAAAAACTATGCTCGTTTCGGAAAAAATCCAACCTCAAATCGAAATCTCTTTCACCCAAAGCCTATGTCCAGTCTGCCTTAAGGTCTTATCCGCTAGCCTGGTAAAAATTGGCGAGGAAATCCATATTCGTCGCCAATGCCCCGAGCACGGACTATTTTCCGAACCTATCTGGCGGGGTCGCCCCCTTTTTGATACCTGGCACAGGCCCAAGGGCTCGGCCAAGGGCGTCCCGGTCAACCGGCCTTCTATTAAAGGCTGCCCTTACGATTGCGGGCTGTGCCCCTCCCACTCCCAACACCCGTGCACTATCTTATTAGAAATTACCTCCCGGTGCGATCTAATGTGCTCAGTGTGCTTTGCCTCCTCGGGCGGTTTAAATTCGACTCATCGTGATTTTGAGCTTTTAAAAAAAGATCTAAAAATCATTAAGGCCCAGGCCCCCAGAGTGGTCCTGCAACTTTCTGGGGGGGAACCTAGCCTTCATCCTAATCTCATCGAGCTAGTTTATGAAGCCGCTTCTATCTTTCCTGGTGTTCAACTTAACACCAACGGCTTAAACTTAGCTAAAGATAAATCTTTGGCCCGTGAGCTAAAAAAAGCTGGGCTTAAATGGGTCTTTCTTCAATTTGACTCCTTAAATGACGAGGTCTACCGCCTTTTAAGAGGCCGAGCGCTAGTTGAAACCAAGCTAAAGGCCTTGGAGAACCTAGAGGCCGCCAAATTACCAGCAGTTTTGGTACCCACAGTAGTTCGAGGGCTTAACCACGGGGAATTAGGGGAATTAATACGCCTGGCCGCTTCCAAGGCCTGGCTAAGGGGCGTTCACTTTCAACCCATGACCGCCTCTGGCCGAAACTCATTTTTAGGTCCCCAATATAGGCTAACCTTACCTGAGCTTTTAACTCTTCTTCAAGAACAAGGCTGTGGGACTATTGATATAGATAAGGCCTTTCCTCCTGGCTGCGAACACGAGCGCTGCTCATTTCACCTGCGCTTTAGGCGCCTTAACGACGGAACCTTAATACCGAAAACGGCTCTAGCCTCCTCAAATTGTTGCTCTGAAGGGGCTAATGATAAAAGCGCCCCGCTAGAGAGCCAAGATGGCCAAAGCCGCGATAGGGCCGTAGACATAATCTTAAGGAGCTGGGCCCCCGGACAAAACACCGAACCGACTCCAATTAAGCCCTCTACTCCCAAGTCTTTTACACCTAAACCATTAATCCCATTATACGTTAAAAAGAAAGACGCCTTTGATGAATTTTTGGAAAACGCAGCTAGGGAGACCTTTAGTTTAACGGCCATGTTCTTTCAAGACGCTTGGAGTATTGATCTCGAAAGACTAGAGGGTTGCTGTGTCCACATCTTTGCCCCTCCCGATCGTTTCGTACCTTTTTGCGCCATGAACCTGACCTCTGCCGACGGACAAGCGCTCCACCGCGGCCATAGGGAGACTTTAGAGCCTTGAATACTACTAACCGACTCGATCGTCTTTTAGATTCTATTTTGCCCGGCCCCCAACCCCTCTACGATAGGCTTTCGGCCCATAGACGCCAAAAACTGAAGCGGACCCTACGCTGGGCTCAGAAGACCAAAAATTACCAAGAGCGGGCCGGAGATGGCCTAGCCAAAGCCTTATCTATCTTATCTGGCCAAGATAGAGAAGAATTTAACTCACAACGAGATGAAAATTTAATCTATAAAGCCATAGAAGAACTGCCCTTTACCTATCCCTCCGATCTGGCCTTAAGGCCTGACGAGTTTTTGGCCGTTAGCCAAGATGACGTCGAAGGCGTGGTCTCTATCCCCACCTCAGGCAGTTCTGGGCTAATTAAGAGGATCTATTCGACCGCGAGCGATCTGGAAAACATAATCCAATTTTTTCAATACGGCATGCTTCATTTAGTCGAACCTGGCCGGGGCGATAAGGTATCTTTAATGATGCCGGGCCGAAGACCGGGCACGGTGGGGCATCTTTTAACCGCCGCCCTAGATCGCTGGGGTATTGCTTGCCACGTGGCCGATTTTATCCCTCCAGATATCTCAGAGGCCCAACGCTGGTTCGAAGAACTAATTAGGCGCGAGCCGACCTGTCTAGTGGGCCTTCCTTCGCAGATATTTTATTTAGGCCGTCTGTTTCCCAAGATTCCTACTGTAAAATCCTTACTTTTAAGTGGCGAACCAGCCCCGGAATCAATACGCCAAGCGCTAACCGACGACTGGGGCTCGGAAGTGTTCCTCCACTATGGCTTAACTGAATTCGGCTTAGGCGGAGCGGTCGAATGCCGCGAGCATAAAGGTCCTCACTTAAGAGAAGCTGACCTCTTAGCCGAGATAGTCGATACCAACGGCCGAAGGCTAAACGATGGGGAGGAAGGTGAACTTACTATTACCAGTTTAAGCCGCAGGGCTATGCCCATAATTCGCTACCGAACCGGCGATAGAGCTTGTTTAATCAATAAGTTATGCCCTTGTGGCTCTGTGCTTAGAAGATTATTGGTTAAAAGCCGTATGGCTGACGACTTAACCTTTGAAGACCAAGGCTACTTAACTTTTAGCCAATTAAGCCATGAAGTCTACGAACTGCCGTTTTTAACCGCCTTCTCCGCTTCTTACCGTCAAAGGCCTCAAAAGATCTTAACCCTTAATTTGGGCTTGAGCCCGGCTTGGTTAGGCCGTTCCGATGAAGCCGAG
>JAITQT010000494.1 GCA_031288745.1 Deltaproteobacteria bacterium | reverse complement strand
ATTAGTTCTTTTAACGTTTCTACTTAGCTCTCTGCTCCAACCATATATTTTAACTTTGATTAATGTTAAAATTTCTAAGCTCCTATAGGGGGCTACATTGCTGCGGTATGTGTCGTCCCATTCAATAGGCTTGGCACCGCAGCGTTCTGTCTTGTGAACAGGCCCTTAAACGTTCACATTTGTGAACAGACACCCCTCATCCCATAACAATAGCCTTGGCTCCAGAGGGGCTAAGGCTGCGATTAATCTTATGGCAACTTTTAAGACTAAAGATGAACAACGCCAGTGCTCTCATAGTTAAACCCAAGAGGCTCTTGGCGAGATAGAAAATGAATATAAAGATAGCCCGTCACATAGGTTATTGCTTTGGGGTGCGCCGGGCTATGGACGCGGCCTTTCAATGTCTTGAGCATAACCCTTTCGGCTCAGTCTTTAGTAGTGGCCCTTTAATCCACAATAGACAAGCCATGGAGCTTTTGGAGGGGCGAGGGCTGGACTTGTGGCCCCCTAACGAGCGAATAATAAAAAAGTTTAAGCCTGAAAGCCTCACGGTCATCATTAGGGCCCACGGCTTATCCCCAAAAGCTGAAAAAGAGCTGAGGGCTTTCGGGATTAAGGTGGTTGACGCTACTTGCCCTAGGGTGGCTAGAGTGCAGCAGATAGTAGCTGAAGAAGTAACCGCTGGCGGAATTATTGTTATTTGGGGCTCAGCTGGGCACCCAGAGGTGGAAGGTTTATTGGGCTATTGTCATGGCCGCGGCCAGGTTGCGTCATCGCCCTATGATTTTGAAAAGCTCCCTAATTTTAAAAGAGTGCTCTTGGTCGCTCAAACTACCCAAGACGCGAGACTTTGGCCGCTGGCGGCCGAGGCCTTTAAAAAACGTTTTCCCTTTTCAAGGGCAATCAATACTATTTGCCTGGCTACCGTCAACCGCCAAGACGAGGCTAGACGCCTAGCTACCGAGTGTGACGCCTTGGTCGTGGTGGGTGGAAAAGATAGCGGCAACACCAAAAGACTATACGAAATTAGTTTAAATTGCGGCGCAGAGGCTATTTGTATTGAAGATCCTTCTGAGATCGACTCACAATTCGTTTCCGGTCGCGAAACTATAGGTTTAGTGGCCGGTGCCTCGACCCCTCAGTGGCAAATCAGGGCCGCTGTTCAAAGACTTAAGGCCTTGAGCCGCGCTAAGACTTTTTCTCCCCTTAGTTTTATTCAGAGGCTATCGCGGGCCTTGGTCTTATCAAGCATTTACACCGGCTTAGGGGCTGGTTGTTTGGGTTTGGCTTGGTCTCGGATCGCTGGCTATCACCAGCCCAGCTATTTTTTTGGGCTATTTTTTTTCTACGTCCAGGCCATGCACTTATTAAACGGCTATCTAGTGCGGGCATCGGCTAGAATAAACGACCCTGACCGAGCCGACTTTCTTAACAAATATAAACCTTATTTGGTCTTAAGCGGGCTCTCTTCGACCGTTTTGGCCCTGACTGCCTCTTATTTAGCGGGGCCAAAGGTTTTGGCCATTATCTTATTTTTAAGTTTTTTAGGTTTAATTTACGCGGTACCTTTGCCCTTACCTTATATTAGCGGCAAGGGTTTTTCGCGGCTAATGGATTTACCTTTAAGTAAGACTCTCTCCATCTCTTTAGGCTGGGCTTTTTTATTGACCGCCCCAGTGGTCATAATTGAGCCCGCTTTTTTTCCTCTGTCGCCTCCTCTCTTTGCTAAGGCCGGCTACATTTTTGGGGCCATTTTTTTTAACCTCTTGTGCCGCACTATAATAATGGACTTCCAAGAGGCTATAGGCGATAGAATGTTTGGCCGCCGGACCCCGGTGACCGTGTTGGGCTGGAAAGGGGCTGAGAAGCTCTTAATAGGCTGCTTAATTTTTTGGACCCTCTATTTAGTCTTAGGCGGCCTCTTAGCCTTTAAGGGAGGCCCTCTTTGGCTAATAATAATTTCCGGGCCCCTGTATAATGCGGCCGCGCTGCCGAGGTTATATAAAAATCCTGGCTTAGGGGGCTATAGCTTCGATTTAGCCCTAGACTTTCAATTTATTTTAACTTGGCTACTGGTTTGGTTATGGTCGATACTTTGATCTCAGCTGTCATAGCTACTTTTAACCGGGCCTGGTGCTTAAAATCGGCAGTGGATTCGGTCTTAAGCCAAAAAGGGGTTAACTTTGAGTTAATAGTCGTCGACGACGGCTCAACTGACCAAACCGAACAAGTTTTAAGGCCTTATGTGGAGGAGAAAAAACTAAAAGTCTTGGTTAACCCCGAGCGCCTCGGGGTTTCGGCGGCCAGAAACAGGGGTATTATAGAGGCTAAAGGGTCTCTAATAGCCTTTCTTGATAGCGACGATGTCTGGCTGGAGGATAAATTAAGGTTGCAAGAAGAGTATATGAGCGAAAACCCGAACTATCCTATCTCTCAATGCCTTGAGCGCTGGATCAGAAACGGGAAAAGGGTTAACCCTGGCCTAAGGCATCAAAAAATAGAGGGCTCTATCTTTATTCCCTCTCTTAGTCTATGTCTAATTAGTCCCTCAGCCGCCATTGTTAAGGCCGATTTATTTGATAAGGTCGGGCTCTTTGACGAAACCCTCCCCGCCTGCGAGGACTACGACCTCTGGCTTAGGATCTTAGCCCATAGAGAGGTTGGTTTACTCAAAAAAGAGTTGGTTGAGCGCCGGGCCGGGCATAGCGATCAACTTTCCACTCTTCCAGGGCTAGATCGCTATCGAATTAGGGCCTTAAAAAAAATTTTGGGCCTGCCGCTCCCTCCCCAATTTAGGGCTGCGGCCCTGATAGAACTTAAGCGTAGGCGCTCTATTTATGAGGCCGGCCGCCGCAAAAGGGTCCAGGGCGAGGCTAAATTAAACCTAACGTAACTGTTCACCAAGTCTTTTTTTTCCCACGTTGCGGCTGGTAGCGACTCTCGAGTTGTAATTAAGTTTTAGCATACCCTTAAGATCTTAACATTAGTTCTTTTGAGGTTTTACTTAGCTCTCTGCTCCAACCATATATTTTAACTTTTATTAATGTGAAAATTACTAAGCTCCTATAGGGGACTACATTGTTAAGGTATGTGTCGTCCGTCCCTTTCAATAGGCTTGGCCCCGCAACTCTCTCTTGTGAACGGACACAACCTAACTCAGAAGGCTAAAGCGGCTGATAATATAAAAGCCCAATAAAAAACCCCCTAAAGATTAATATAGGGGGTTTTTTGGTTAAAATTGATCGAAGCGCAAAAAGTCACCTTATATGAGTCCATAAATTTGTAACAGAGCCTTATTACTAGTTAATTTTTTTGACTATTTTGATTTTAAGAGGTTTTTGCGCT
>JAITQT010000492.1 GCA_031288745.1 Deltaproteobacteria bacterium | reverse complement strand
AGTTTCAGTTAGCGCCGACTCGGCAGTGTTCCCGTACGAAATTCGCAATATAATGGATGCTCTTCTCGTTACAAGGCCGAAACAGGTTCGTCAACCTGCGGACTGCTCGTTCACCTCCCTGTTGCTCTCCACCCCGCCTCTCAGCGACGCAGTTACGTTCAGTTACAGGAGTCACTGACTAGCTCCTGACGCGGACTTTCACCGCGCAGATAAGACGCCTTTACTGGCGCACATATATCTACTTTCATTTGACTTTTAGCACTTCCAATATAAAAACTTGATCCCTGTTTTCTTCAAGCATTAATACGGTTATTTTTGATTTATTGGAATTAGATAAAAATTAAAAATTTTATTTGTCTTCTTATTAGTTATCTAAATATTTAATACTTTTATGCTCAGATAAAATTATTAATATTTAGAAATTTTTTATTAAATCAATATTTAGATTTTACTACTGGTATTATTTGGTCTTTAATGATCTAAGATGGTTTTGAAAAATTATTGGTGGTGATCATTAGGCATCATGTATGTTTTTGGTCAAAATCGACCAGCATAAACTGTAATTCATTGCTGGTAGTCAAAACTAATACAGACCCTCAACCCGCCCGGCGAAAGAGGACTAGGGCTAAGAGCATCCCCACGCAACCTATGACGATTAAAGGCCAAAGATAGCGCGAAATATAGACCAAATCGGCCCCGCTGAGATAAATGGCCCTAGTTAAGGCCACTCCGTAGCGGACGGGATTTAGTAAAGTAGCCAGCTTAAAGATCTCGGGCATGGAAGAAATGGGCGTGGCAAAGCCTGAAAGAAGGATTAAGGGCATTATGGCCGTAAAGGTGTATAAAAGCCCCTGCTGCATGTTGGCCGACAAAGTGGATAGGCATAGACTTAGGCCGGTTAAAGAGAGGTTAAAAACGATAAGGGAGAGGAAAAGGATCAGATAAGAGCCTTCAAAGGGTATCTTAAACCAATAAAGAGCGATAAGTAAAACCAAACAGTTTTGGCCCAGCCCAATTAAGGCCGGGGGGGCAGCCTTCCCGGCTAAGATGAGCCAAGAAGGTAGGGGAGTGACCAAAAGTTGCTCGAAGGTCCCCATCTCCTTTTCCCTCGCCACCGCTTGGCCGGCTAAAAACATAACCTGGATGACGTTAAGGATAGCTAATAAGGAGGTGACGATATCACGCCTACTTTCAAGGTTAGGATTATACCAGCCTTCCGGTGATAAAGTGATTGAAGCGCTAGAGGCGGCTAAAGAAGTGCCGGATAGGGTAGCGATCCTTTGGTTAAATTCGTAAATAATCGAGGAAACGTAACTTAGGGCAGTTGAAGCCACCACGCAGTTGCGGCCGTCGACTAAGACCTGTATAGGAGCTTTGAGGCCTAAGGTAATGTTTTTTTGAAAACTAGGACCAATATGAATTACCAAGAGGGCCTTTTCTCCATCTAAAACTTCGGCGATAAAAGAAGAGTTAGCTAAGGTCAGCGCCCTTCTAAAGCGGTTCGAGGCCTCTAAGCTTCTAACAAACTGGTGCGATAAGACGCTATGGTCCTCATCTAAGAGAGCGTAATCGACTTTTTCTAAATCATAGGTGGCCACGTAGCCAAATAAAAAGGTTTGAACTAAAACCGGAAAGACCAAGATGATACGACCGCGCCTATCTTTAAAGATAGCCAGTAACTCTTTCCAGATTAGGGCCCTAAGGGCGTAAAAGAAATAAGACATACCTTATCGCTAATATATAATTTTATCTAAACAATCTATTAAAATAAAAGACAACTAAAAAATGTTTAATTTAGTTAATCAGTAACCGTTCTCTAGACTTTTTTCCCACATTCAGCCTTCGTTGGCTTTCGAGTGGTATCAGAACTAACCTGATGCTCTTAATCATGAACTTTGGAGGCGTCTCCCCAGGTCGATATTTAGATCTATTTTTAAAACAATACTGACGACCGAAATGATTTGCCTGTTTCAACTTTTATCTCAAAATTCAGATGACGGCGGGAGGTGCTATAGCGCGGCAAATGTTTTCGGTCCTGGTTATAGATACATGATATAGAGCTGCTGCATCTAAAGGAAGCGAAATTATTGAGATAAGTGTCTTGCCTAACAATTAGGCTTGGTTCCTTAAAGTTTACGACAAGCACGTTGTGAACGGATACGCTAATCAAGACTCTTAGTAATTTTTTTCCAGCCCATGATCATAAAGCCAAGACCAAAGAGCAAAAGAATCGCTAAATCGCGAGCGATTAAAAAACCAACGTTACCCACCAAAAAAAGGGTTTGGAGCATATCCAAATACCAAGTAGCTGGAAAAAGCCAAGAAACGTAATAGGCGGCCTCTGGTGCGCATTTTAGATCAAAAATAAAGCCGGAAAGCATGACGGTGGGAAGAAAGGACAAAATAAGAGCTAGCTGACTAGCTAAATACTGGTTTCTAGTTAAGGCCGAAAGATATAGCCCAATAGCCAAACTAACCCACAAATAAAGGGCCGAACCAATTAAGATAAGAGAGGCAGATCCTCTAATAGGGACTCCAAAAACCAAACGATTGGCCAAAAGACACAAGCAGAGGCCTACTAAACCTAAGGCGAAATAAGATAAAGTTTTAGAGATAACGATTTCCGATCTTAAAGCAGGACTAGCCATTAAAAGCTCTAAAGTACCCCTCTCCCACTCCCTAGCTACGACTAAGGAAGTTAACATGGCCCCAGTGAGGGTGATAATTAGAGCCGTAACTCCGGGGGCTAAAAAATACCTACTCTTAATCTCAGGGTTGTACCATAATCTAGCCCTTAGCTCTATTAAGCCCGGCCAAGAGGCTATCTCTAAAGAATATTTGGCGACCCTTTGAGCGAGGCTATTGGCGCGCCAGTCGTTAATGGTGGCGAGCAGGTATTGCTCGGAGACGCGAGCGATAAGAG
>JAITQT010000490.1 GCA_031288745.1 Deltaproteobacteria bacterium | reverse complement strand
AAAAAGACCTCCGGGGTTAGGGGGAACTCGTAAAATTTAATTAAGGCCGCGCAAACCCACATGACCGCACAGGCTACTAGGGCGGCTAGGGCGTCGTCGAGCATAACGAATAGTCCTCCCTCAATCCGATCGACCTTTCTAATTAAGCCAGGTTTTATGATGTCAAAGAACCTAAAGATGACAAAGCCCCAAACGAAGGCCAAGGGTAAGAATTTATTTTGGGGGGCCAAAAACATGACTGTTAGATAGCCAAAAAGTTCGTCTATGACCACCCTTTGGTCGTCATGCTTTTGGTAATAATTCTGAGCCTTGATAGACAAAAACCAGCCTAATAAAAAAATAAATAGATACGAGATTAAATAGGCTTTCCAGCCGGCCCAGACTAGCAAAAAATAAATGGGTATACCGGCTAAAGTTCCAAAGGTGCCTGGGGCCAAGGGCATATGGCCCAAGCCTCCGACGGTCCATATTTTTTCCATTATAGCTATGCTTTTGGCGGGACCCTCTGATTTTTCGCTCTCTTGAGGATCTATTTCTTGGATAGCCGTTTCCAGTGAGGCTGAATGGCTCATAGGTTGACTATCACTCGCGGGCGAGTTTTTAGCCATTGGAACAACTTCTCCGGCCCATTGCTCCGAAGAGGGACTAATTTCTTGATTAGACTCGTCTATATTAGAGGTATTTGGGCTACTCACGGTTAGGTCAGATTGACTCATCTTCTTGCTCGTTAAAATCCAGGATTCTAGCCAGGGGGAGGGCAGGGGTAGTTAACTTAAAAAAATAAAGCTTAGCGACAGCTATATTTTAGGCTATTTTTTTAATAGGGCAGCCACGGGCTTGATACCATAGGCCCCGCTTTCAATGGCCGTTAAGACAGCCCCACCGCCGGTGAAAAAGTAGTAGCCCGGGTCATCTAAGGCCGTCAAATAGACGCCTGGGGCCAGATTTTTAAGCTCAGTTAAGGTGTCGCCTCCGGCAAAGAGCTTACGGGCCTTTTGGTTAAGGGCGACCTCATTATAGAGGCGAGCGCTACCTTCGGGAAAAAGAGAGCTTAGGCCCATGACGGCGTTAATGAAGATAGTCTTAGCCGAAGAGAGGGCCTTTTTAATAGGCGCGTCGTCGAAAGAATCGGGGTGCGCGTCTAGAAAATACTCATATTTTTGGCCAGCTTTAAAGTCGGAGATATTAACTACTTTTATTTTATTAGGCTCGCGTTTTTCTAGGCTTGGGCTTTCTACTAAGAGCCTAGGTTCTAAGATTTTACCAGCGCCCTGGTCCTTTTCCACCAAACCCTTAGCCAATTCCACGTCTTGAGGGTCTACGCCCATTATAGTCACTTGGTACTTAGCGCTTAGATAAGCGTTGTAGATGACCCCGCCTAAAAGGAGGTTATCGACTTGATCGTAGAGCTTATTAAGAGGACCTATCTTAGTGTCGTATTTGGCCCCAGCCACTACGGCCACGAACGGCGGGGTCGGGTTTAAGACCAGATCTAGGTGTTGTAATTCTTTTTGCATCAAAAAGCCAGCCGCCGCTGGGAGGGTGAAGGCCGCGTCATAGGTCGAGGCGTGGGGTTGCCAAGAGCCAAAGGCGTCGTTTACGTAAATATCGGCCGCCGCAGCCATTTCCGAGGCCAGTTTTTTAGCGCTTTCACCTTTGGCTTCTTCTCCGGCAAACCATCTAGTGTTGGGCAGATAGATGCCGCCTATAGCCCTTTTTTTGAGCTTTTCAACGTAAGGGGTCAAAATTGTGGCCGAGAGGCTTTCAATACCCAGCTCAGGGTGGATTGGAAATTGGGGAGTCTCAAAGCCTCCGCAAAGCTTGCGGTTAAGGTAATCGACCACTGGGGCCACGCTGGTGTCAGGGCCGGTTTTAATAAAGCCGGTTTTTTTATCCTTAGTTCTTCCCACGTGGGTCATTAAAATGGGGAAGCCCCCGTGCGAGGAAATATAATGGATGAGGCCGAAGGTGGAGTCGATGCGGAAGGCGTCCTGGATAACTCCTTTGTCAACGACGTTGTGATCGACGCGGGCTAAAACTACCTTTCCGTTAAGATCTAAATTGTCGATAAGAGGCAGACGAGGATCGATGGCGCTCATAAAAAAAACCCCCTCAAAAGATGGTTTGGAAAATGGTTCGGGCGAGCTTATTTGGTCTCGTTTTGTTCCAAGAACTTAACCCCGCACCAGGGACAAAATTTATATTCGCTACTGTTTAACTGTTCGCGACAATTTTGGCAAATAAGGGTTAGTTCTTCGGCGCAATAGGGGCAAAAGGTAAAGGTTTTAAAGAGGGTGGAATACTCTGGACTTAGAGAAGATATTTTCTCGCTACAGTCGTTGTCGTGACAAATTTTTTCAATAACGCTGGTTTTGGGATGACTATCTGGCATTGGGGCTCCGGTGAGACGATTAGCCTAAAAGGCGCGGTTGTAAAAACGCATAGGCCAACTCAGGTGGGGATAGTGTGTTTTTTAAGGGAGGCCGATTAAGGTCGCAGGCTTGGAATGTAAAAACACTAGCTGCGCTAAAAACTAAAATTCAGCTAAAGGTTATTTTTTTTAGGCAATTTGCTAAAAGAAAAATTTATAAAAAAAATACCAAACAAGATTACCTAAATTAAGGTCCATTTTTTTAAAGACCCGGGCTGGGCCCGAATACGGCCGCTAATGATGCCGGCAAATGAAACTTAAGACCGATTATACAATATTCGTGCACCAAAAGTCCATGGGGTAGTTGAATTTTTGGTTATAACCATAGAACTAAAATAATATTCATTTTTCGAAGACCTTTCTTGAACCTCTTGGCTCGCAATTGTTAAGATGCGTATTTGGAACTTAAGAATAAAATGGCTTAAGCTTAGCGACAGTATGAAAAATCATTACATTAGTTGTCTAAGACTAACATAGGCGAGGCGGGGTTTAGCTAAGGTGTAACCGTTCACTAACGTCTTTTTTCCCCACGTTGCGGCTGGTAGCGACATTCGAGTTGTAATTAAGTTTTAGCATACCCTTAAGTTCTTAACATTAGTTCTTTTAATGTTTCTACTTAGTCGCCACTAAAAAAGGATAACACCATTAAATTACTTCATTTTTTTTAATTTGCTTTAATTTTAAGATATCGTTAAAATATGCTAAAATTTAATAATTTATAAAGACGGCTGA
>JAITQT010000489.1 GCA_031288745.1 Deltaproteobacteria bacterium | reverse complement strand
TCAGCCGTCTTTATAAATTATTAAATTTTAGCATATTTTAACGATATCTTAAAATTAAAGCAAATTAAAAAAAATGAAGTAATTTAATGGTGTTATCCTTTTTTAGTGGCGACTAAGTATCTGGTAGATTAAGTGTGGCGAGAGACGTCAGCATAAGCCATAGAACTAAAGAAACTAATTTAGGGAAGGGCTTAGTATGGAAACCTCAGTAGCAATAGGCGGGAACAAAGAGTAAGTATCAGACTCAGTATTAAACTACCGAACCGCCCGGTGGCGAACAGCGGGCTGGCTGGTGTGGGGAGAGTAGGGCTAACCAGCCTCTTACCTGATAGGCGGGAAGACCATTTTTTAGCCTTAACCTTTAGGGCGATCTAGCCCTAAAATCTATTAAGGGCCTTCCTAAGCTATCGCTGTTTTATTTCTAGTTTGGCCGTAGAACAATTTATTAGCCTTAGCCTTTAGAGCGCTCTAGGCTTAAAAGTCTATTAAACGCTTACCATATGCGCGTCTCTATTGTGCCCCACGGCGGCCTTTGGGCTTAAATTCTATTAAGCGCTTGGTCCTAAAGGTACGCTGTTTAGGCTCTGCATGGCTTTTAGGGCCTTTAGCCGGTTTTTTTATAATTAAAGGTCAGAGCGAGACGACCCAAAAAAACTCGGCTAGCCCCAATGACTAGAAAATAGGCCCCACCAGAGCTTTTTGGGTTTTTTAAAGAGCATGGCTAGAAAAAATTTAAGCTGAGTCGAAAAAAAAGATCCGTAGATTTATGAAAAACTTTTGCGGCGAAAAAGTTGCCTCAGTTAGTGGATTTTCTGATTAGGTGGAAAAAAAATCTAAAAATTACTAAAAAAAAATGCCCTCATTAGAGCTCTAAAAGCTTTAAGATAAGAGCTCATTAAAAAAATATGAAAAATTAACCTCATCACATATGGTTTTTAGAGATCCAGGAAATTGGATCGGCTTCAATTAACGTTTTTATGAGCTCGTCAAGATTAATAAACTTAAATATTTTTATAGTTAGACTCTTGACAAGATGTCTAGCAGCTGATAATATTACGGAACATTGAAAATTAACCGCGGTAGCTCCGACGGACTTAGCGGATTAATACTGTAAAATTTAGTTATCGCCGGAAATACTGTTGCCGCTAATCGTTAATTTTTTTGTTTTCTATTTTCAGTTTTTGCTCTTGTTTTTTCGGCCTCTAGAACTATTGTAACCTTACTCTAATGTTTGTCTATGGCTAACCCCTCGCAATTAGGCCCGCTCTAAAGAATTGGACCTATAAATGAGCCAACATTTTTGGGCTAAATAGGCCTAGGTCCTTTTTAAGGTAAACGGTGTCGAAGCGTTTAGCACGCTCTAGGCTAAAAATCTATTAAGCGCTTGGCCGTAAAGGTACGTTGTTTAGGCTCTGTATGGCTTTTAGGGCCTTTAACTGTAGATTTATGCAGACTTTTGCGGTGAAAAAAATTAGCTTCGTCAGTATATTTCCTGGGTAGGTGGAAAAAATCTAAAAATTATTAAAAAAAATGGCTCTCATCGGTCCTCTGAAAGCTTTAAGATAAGAGCTCGAAAAAAAATATGACTAATTAAGCTCTTCACATATAGTTTTTAGAGATCCATAAAATTGGATCGGCTTCAATAAACGTTTTTTACGAGTTCGTCTAGATAATAAACTTAAATATTTTTATAGTTATACTATTAACAAGATGTCTAACAGCTGATAATATCCAGGAATATTGAAAATTACCCGATGTAGCTCCGGCAGATTTAGCGGATTAATACTTTAAAATTTAATTATAGCCGGATACACCGTCGTTTCTATTCGTTAATTTTTTTGTTTTCTATTTTCAGTTTTTGCTTTTGTTTTTTCGGCCTCTAGAACGATATAACCTCACTGTATTGTTTGTCTATGGTTAGCCCCTCACCATTAGGCCTCTCTAGGCTTAAAAGTCTATTTAAGTGTACCTATGCAGGGGGCTCAGCCACTCGATGGCCAATAGGCTAAAAATATAAGTAAACGTTCACCAAGTCTTTTTTTCCAACGTTGCGGCTGGTAGCGACTTTCGAGTTGTAATTAAGTTTTAGCATACCCTTAAGTTCTTAACATTAGTTCTTTCAACGTTTCTACTTAGCTCTCTGCTCCAATCATATATTTTAACTTTGATCGAAGCGCAAAAAGTCTCCTTTATCAGTTCTTAAATTTATAACATTTCCTTATTACTAGTTAATTTGGTAGACTATTTTGCTTTTAAGATGTGTTTGCGCTTCGATCAACTTTGATTAAGGTTAAAATTACTAAACTCCTATAGGGGGCTACCTTGCTGCGGGATGTGTCGTCCCTTTCAATAGGCTTTTCACCGCAGCGTTCTCTCTTGTGAACGGGCCCTTAAACGTTCACATTTGTGAAAGGACACAAATATAATTAGCACTTGCCCCTAAAAGTACGTTGTTTAGGTATATTAGGCTTTAAGGCCTTTAATTGTAAATTGGCTTGTTCAGTAGTTTTCCTGATTAGGTGGAAAAAAAATCTAAAAATTATTACTAAAAATCGACCTCATTGCTTATCTAAAAATCTTAAGATAAGGACTTTAAAAAAAAATATAATTTATTAAGCTCATTGGTTAGTTTTTGAGCGCCCTGAAAGGATATCGGCTTCAATAAAAGTTTTATAGGCTCGTCAAGAGTGATAAACTTAAATATTTTTATAGTTATACTCTTAACACGATGTCTGACTGCTGATAATATCACGGAACATTGAAAATTAACCGTTGGGAGCCAGCGTAATTAGCGGATTAATACTTTAAAATTTAATAATAGCCTGATACGCCGTGGCCTTTATTCGTTTATTATTTTGTTTTCTATTTTCAGTTTTTACTTTTATTTTTTCGGTCTCTTTGGAGGCATAGTTAATTCGATCTCAATAACGATTATAACCTCACGCTATTGTTTATTATGGGTAGCCCCTCGCAATTAGGCGCATTCTAAAGAATTGGGCTTATAAATGATCGATGCGCCAAAAGTACTTGTTTTCAGTCCTTAAAATTTTAATTTAGTCTTATTTTTTTTTGTATTATATAATATATTTATATTAATTTTATGATTAATATACTTTAAATTTAAATAAAACTTTATATTATTGTTTTAGGGTTTTTAGATAGAGGAGGATTTTATGTTTTTTTTTATAAGGTCATTTTTTACCTAGCGTACGTTCGTTTTTTTTACACCTCTTTTTATTACAAATTTTTAAGTAAAGCATCTAACTTTATGGTTATCTAGTTAATTGATTTTCTAGGTCCCAAGCCGTGCCTGTTTGTGCTGAAGAATTTGTTCAAGCATAGACGCTTAAATGAGGCTAAGTAATTATGGAAAACTTGTCCACTGTCTATGCGGTATTTAAGTTATTTTTTCCCCTAAAAGTAAATCTTTTAGGCCCAGAGCAAGATTGTGGTCCCATTAGGTAAATTTTAATTTTTTTGACCACGGGTGGTATACTTTTCGCGGTAAAACTGAACCAGAATGGTCTCCTTTTTACTGGTAATATGAAGCTGGACAATATTTTCCGTCTTTTTTGGGAATAGGCTTTATTGGATCGGTTTTCCATCATTTTTTTGACAAAATAAACCGTCTATATCTGGGCAAAATTGACCGTCCCAAACAATAGATAATTATTTTAATAGCGTATTTCGTTTGTTTGAAATTTCTAGTTCTTTAGAGTATAGCTTGATTTTTTAAAGTAACAAGAGTTTGTAGTTCTTTTTTATTAAATCGTTTTGTCCATAAGTTTTCGGCGGTTCTACCTTATTAAAGGCTATAGGTTAATCTGGATTGCTTACTATAACTTTTGGAATTTATATCAACTCTAGCCTCGATAGTGGTCGAATAGCTTAAAAATCTTGAAATTTTTTGTAACGATTCGGTTGACCTTAATTTTTTAGGTAACTGATAACCAGCCCTTCCAGAAGGTCTTTCGCGCTGTGAGATTTTAACAGCGCATCCTATCCGCTGTAAGGTTGGCTTTAATGGATTTTTCAAATTGCGAGAAAAATGTCTACCATTAGGCCATTTTAGGGCTTATCTTTAGTCTAGCTGGAAGAGGCCAACAAGGTCTTGACGAGGCCTTTGAGACGGTTACCTTTTTAGCGCCGTAATGGCCTTAAGTTAGCTTTTTATTGGCAGCGCTTTAAAACTCAGTTCTTATAGGGTGGATAAGGCGCATTAGGTCGGCGCTTTAAATATTTTCACGGCCGAGTAGGCTGCGTAGAATGCCGGTGGATTACATAGTTTACAAAGCTGGCTGATGAAGTAACAACCCTCTTAAGAGACTTGAAGGACTTCCACTTCAGGCTCTGTATTAAGCCCCTTCCTTAAGGGAGGGGGGTAGGTCAAGGTTTATATATCCTAGGTAACCTTTGGTTAACCTAATATTAATCCCCTTTAAATAGGGAATGTTTTTGGAGCACTTGATGAAGAAATTGTGTCCCGTCACCTTTGGCGGAGAATTACTAAATCCAGCCTTAAGAGAGCAGTTAAGCTTATTTCTCAACGCCTCGATGGAATCGGAGTTGAGCGCCTATATGGTTAAAAAAGGCTTAGGCAAGGTTGAGGGCGGTCTTCCGCAGTTGATGGTCCTTCAGCGAAAAGATAGGATTTTAAACACCGACGTGGGTGAGGTAACTTTAAAGGCCCCCTTTATCGTTAACGGCAATGATTGGAATAACGTCTCAGAGGACTTTCAATCGCTCATTTGCCCCTCGACCATGAAGACCAAACTCTCCTACAACCACTTCTTATCCTGGATCTTAGTCGAAGGGTTAAGTACCGGTAGCTTTTACATTGGCCGTCAGGTCCTCTTAGATATGGTCTCCCCTAGGCCATCGAAGATGGTTAGCCACCGTATGCTAAACGCCTACGAGGAACTGCGCCGTTCTTGGTTGCGCCGTTACACCTCTCGCGACCAGTGGGCCTGTGTCTGGGTTGATATGGTTGATTTTCATCGCTCTCCCCAACGCGAGCCCCATCGTTTGTTGGTGGCTATGGGCATAGGCCGTAAAGGGGAGGCTAGTTTATTGTCGGTTCAGAGGGTTGGAGAGATTGATTTGGTCCAATGGGCTAAGTTATTTGGGGACGTAATGGGTTGCGGCATTGATAAAATGCCGCCGCTTCTAGGTTACGTCGATAGGCTTTGTCTGGCCGGATTAAAAAAAATCTACCGCGGTCATCAGGTCGTCTTACCTTCCCAGAAAAGCATGGACCATTTATTGGCTCAGACCCCTAAAAATTTGCGGTTGGAGGCCAAAAAAATGCTTGAGCGCTATGAGGCGGCCAACACCCCGGAGATGCGTATCTTTCAGTTGTCTAACTTTTTCATCCGCTTTTTCTCCAACCATCATCAACTGATTGCTCGCGCCTTCTTAGAAGGCTGAGACAAGAGAGTCTAAAACTCTTAAACAAAAAAAGGCAGGCTTATTAAGCCCGCCTTTTTTTATTTTAGTTTGAAGCTAAATAGATTTAGCAATCGCCCGTGCAGGCCCTAAGCTCACGGCTGCGGCTAGGGTGACGAAGCTTAGCAATGGCCTTAGCCTCGATTTGACGGATACGCTCTCTAGTGACCCCAAAGATCTTACCCACGTCTTCTAAGGTGCCGTCGGTGGATTTACCGATGCCAAAGCGAAGCCTTATGACCTCGGCCTCCCTGGGAGTGAGGGTGTCGAGGGCCTTGCGGACCTGCTCGGTAAGGTTTAGATCCATGACCGCCCTAGTGGGGCTGGGGCTCTCGGTGTCGGCGATGAAATCGACCAGACTGGTATCTTCATCGTCTCCAATAGGGGTCTCTAAAGAGATAGGCTCCTTGGCGATCTTAAGGACCTTACGGACCTTATCTAGGGGCATATCCATCCTCTTAGCGATCTCCTCAGGAGTCGGCTCGTGACCGAGTTCTTGGAGGAGATAGCGAGAGGTCCTGACTAGCTTATTGATGGTTTCGATCATGTGAACCGGGATGCGGATGGTCCGTGCTTGATCAGCGATGGCCCTAGTGATAGCTTGGCGGATCCACCAAGTAGCATAGGTGGAAAATTTATAACCGCGCTGGTACTCGAACTTATCCACGGCCCGCATCAGTCCGATGTTGCCCTCTTGAATGAGATCTAAAAATTGCAGGCCCCTGTTAGTGTGTTTTTTGGCAATAGAAACCACCAGCCGAAGATTAGCTTCGATGAGGTGCCTTTTAGCTTCAGAAGAGAGCTTTTCGCCGTCGGCGATAGTGCGGTTAATTTCTTTAAGTTCATCGAAGGTCATCTTACATTCGTTTTCTAGCTCCCTGATGCGGCCTAAATGATAGTTAGTATTCTGGGCGATGTTTTCCACTTGCTGGGTAGTGAGGCCTAAAGTCCGGCAACGCCTGGCCGTGGCTTTAGGATCGTTATTGACCTTAGCCCGAAACGTCTCTATGCCGGCGATGGTTTTAGACTTAAAGGCGTTCATGTTCTTTTTTATAGCGTTGTGGCTAATCAAAAAGAGGTTCTCCCAGCTCTTAAGGCGCTCGACCATGGTGTCGTATTGGCGCTTAATCAGCTTAAGTTTATGGAAGGAGGCCTCGATATCTCGTTGGTAGCGGGTAAGGCGCTCGTGATAAGTTCTTAACTTTTCTTTAGAGCACTTACCTTTTTCGGCTTCGAGCCTTTTAACATACCGGGCCTGGTTTTGATACTGGCGCTCAATGTCTTTAATGGCGTTGATAACCTGATCGCGTTTTTTGTTAGATTCGGGTTGAGACTCATCATCGTCGTCAGCGTCTTTGACGACTTCTTTAAGTCTTAGTTCGTCGGATTCCAATTTTTTGCGGATGGTGATCAAACCATCTAGCCCCACGCAGGTCTTCATAATAGAATTGATGATTTCTTTTTCACCGTATTCTATTTTTTTGGCGATCTCCACTTCGTCGTCGCGGTTAAGGAGGTTGACTTGGCCCATTTCCCGAAGGTACATTTTTACCAAGTCGGCCACTCTAACTTCGGTGTCGTTATCAAAGCGATGGTCCGTCGGCTCGCCCTTGGGTTCCTCAAATTTTTTGGAATTAGGATAGTCAATATCGTCGACAGAGTGGCCGCTGGCATCGACTATAGTGGCTATGACATTAGCTAAAGGATTATTAGCTCCAAATAAATCCGAGCTCATCGTCTCGCTTAAATCGACGTAATCTAAGCTCTCGCTCTCTTGGCCGTAAGTCAAGTTTTCGCTGCTATATGAGTCAGTTCGCATTTATTGAATCCTCCGTATGTGGTATTTAAACCAAGATAAGCACCAATACAAAACAAAAAGATTAAACAAACAAGATTGACACTCTGAGAAGATCAAACATTACCGAACGACTTTTTTTTAAGTTAAATTTTTAAAATCAATCATAAAAAACGTCGTTAATGATTAGTCCTCAGCAGGTCAAGAATTTTTTTTTCTAAAGGTCTTCCTTCCCCTGGATTTTTTTTCGCAGTTGAATTAAAATAAAATTTAAAAGTGACGGTCCTTAACTTTTTACTTTGAGGTTTTTTGGCCTCGTGTGTTGGCTAAGCTCCTAAGTCGATAGGCCTAAAAGTAAGGCAGGCTAGTTTTGGTCAAGATTTAAGAACGAAAAGGCGACTTAAATTGAGCGCCCAATCGGAACAACCAAACGGAATCATCCTAGCGCATTAGCGTAAATTAAGACCAAGGCGAAATTCAAAGCGAAGTCCAAGGCGAAGCAAAGAGGCTTAGGCACCAATAGGTGCTTTAGGTCGCGGAGAGAGCCGCGATAAAAAGATTTTGATTTTTTAGATGCAGCCCCTATGAGGGCGAGAATAAAAGGTCTAAGGCTATAAAGCGGCCAAAACAAAGCGTCGCCGCTCCGCAGCCCGCTAGTGGGCCCGAAGCCGGAAACGTGATTTTGTCTTTTGGTTTAAGGAAATAAGTTCTTTATTTACGTCCTCCCGCTAGTCGCTCGCCTCGCCTTAAAGTAAGAAAAAGCTCCGGTTAAAGAAAAACCGGCCAAGAGCGAGAAATAAATAAAAACAAAAAAGACGGCCCTAGGTTCTTTCTCCATTCGTCTCCAACCAGCATTAAAGGTCAAAAACAAGACGTTGAACCAGGCCGCCCGATCGTCGTTAAAGCGACATGTTCGCGTTTAGTTTAGCCGTAATAGGGGCGCGCAGGCGGCTCATTTAAGGAACACAACGCTTTTATTAGTATAACACATTTTTTTAATTTGTCAATGGCCGGTGAAAAAAATTTTTAAAATTTTTTTTCACCGGCCAAATCATTTTGAGCCTACCTTAAAAATGATCGTAGCGCAAAAAGTCCCCTTTATAAGTCCTAAAAATTATAACATACCATTTTTACTAGTTAATTTTTTTTGGCTCTACTGCTTTTAAGAGGTTTTTGCGCTTCGATCAACATTAATCAAATCGAAAGTCGCTACCAGCCGCAACGTGGGGAAAAAAAGACTTGGTGAACGGTTACTCACGGCAAAAGATTATTTATAGTCATTTTTTTATATAAAATTAATATATAACATTTAAATAGTTATAATTAGCTTTATATTGTGCGCCGTGGAAAGGTGCATTCGCTTAGTGAGGTGAAACTCCTCACCCGGCAACTTTTACTGCTGTTCCAGCCGGTAGCAATCCCATACGATGTGTAGGTAACAAAATGTTGTGAGCATGGGATGAAAAGTCCTCTTTCAGGAGGCCCGCGAGTGTGTAGGTTATAACGCGAGTGAACGCTGAATAGGCCTCGAAATGTTAGTTGCGAGAGTGACCCACCAAATATATTGGGGAAGGCCGCTGTTCGATAGGTAAATTAAAGGTCAACGTCACCGGATAAGCAAGACGTGATAATTAGATGAAGCCTGTCGAGCCCGCCGGGGTAATGTCGATGGCCTGCATACAAGGGGCGAATGTGGTAACACGGGAGACCCGCGAAGGTTATGCTTAGATACGGGCGTAAAACCGGTTTCCGGCGACGGATAGGCCGGGCCTCCGCAGGAGTCGGATAGGGTCGTAGTACTTAAGAGAGCGCTAATCACGGTGGAGGGAAGGGCCCTTAACCCAGAACAGGTCATGGAAGCTGGAAAGGGTGGAATAATGGCTATGCCTATTATGTTCCCCTGAAAAGCCTGAGGACTACAGCCCATCTAAAATAAGCCCCAAACCCTTAGGCTATTTTTAGTGACCAAAGGGCGGGGCGCAAATTATAGCGTCAGTTTGTCCTTCAAAAAAATTGGCCTTCAGCTAAAGCCTTAGGGCGCGAATAAAGAAATTTGATTAAATTTGGGCCCCGGCTGAACGGACCTCGCCTTTTTCAATAGCCAGTATTTGATCCGACCATTGAGCGGCCCATTGCCTTAATTCTAGGGCTTCCAGAGGCGAGGGGGTGGTCGATTGTTCGTGTTCAGAGATGGATTTAGCTAGTTCTCGGTAAATCTTAGCTTGTTGGGAGTCGGGTTGGGCCTCGACGGTCGTTTTGCCCGCCAACTCGCTCTGGGTCACGGTTATCGAGCGGGGCACGTATTGTAAGACCTTGGTTTTAGTTTTGGCCGCAAAATCGTCGATGATGGCCTTTTGATAGCCCGAGGAGACGGAATTGGCGATGATCCCGCCTAAAAGAGCCCCACCGGAGTTTGAGTATTTTTGGATCCCTCTAAAGAGATTGTTGGCTGCGTAAATGGCCATGAAATCCGAAGAGGTCACGGTAAAGACGTGTTGAGCGATGCCTTCCCTGATGGGCACGGCGAAGCCGCCACAGACCACGTCGCCTAGGACGTCGTAAATAACGTAGTCGAGTTCGAGTTCCTCAAATATATTTTGCTGCTTAAGTAGCTGAACGGCAGTTATAATGCCTCGGCCTGCGCAGCCCACCCCCGGGGATGGCCCGCCAGCTTCGACGCAATAAATACCATTATAGCCCTCAAAGATGGCTTGCTTGGCCTGAACTCGGCCGTTTTCTTTAAGTAGTTCCAAAATAGTGGGTATGTATTCACCGTCTCTTAAAGTGTTGGTTGAATCGGCTTTGGGATCGCAACCAAACTGCATGACCTTAAAGCCCATATCCGAGAGAGCGGCGCTAATGTTGGAGGTGGTGGTTGATTTGCCTATGCCGCCTTTACCGTAGACGGCGATCTGTTTAATCTTTTTAGGCTGTTTGGTTTTTTTAATGACCATATGAAGCTTTCTCCGATACATGCGGGTTGGTTTAACCTTAATGGGTTGGCCTGGGATAAATAAGTCCTGAAAATCAGAAAGCCGAAGGAGAAATTCTCCTTCGGCTTTCTGAAAAGATCAGCCCAAGCGAAAAAATTGTGGCAGTCGAGGTGTCAGTCGTTCAAATTAATTTCAGGTGATGATACCGCCTTTCAGGCGGGAACCTTATTCGCCTTCGGCTGTGTCAGTCGTTCAAATTAATTTTAGGTGATGATACCCCACCCCATTAAACCCAAGATTAATAGAGGGTTTTGAATGCCTTTTGCGAGCGTGAAAAAAATTATTGCATTTGATATGGATTTTCATATCCCTCAAACTCCAATTTACTTAAATTTTATTAAGAAAATTAAAGGGTTCGAGCATCCCCGGCATCCCCCTTCACCACCTCCGCGCCCGCAAAATTAGTGACGAAATCATAACCTAAAAAATAAAAAAAACGACCCCACGGTGCCAAGCCTATTGAAAGGGACGACACGTACCGTGGCAATGTAGCCTCCTATAGAAGCTTTTTATAATATACTCTTAAATAGTTAGAAAGTCAAGTAATAATTTTAAGAAAATGGGGTTCACTTAAAAATTTATGGTTTTTTTTCTTTCTCCGTTTTTGATAGAATTAAGTTTGGGTTTTCACTTCACAGAGAGAAGACAAAAAATGACTGAAAAAAGCGGGAAAGGAAACTTCATGATAGATGATATTCAGGTACTATATCAAGATTTTAGCACTAAAATATCTATAGACAGCCAAGACAAGCTATGATATTTTAATATAAATTTTATATAAGAATAATATATTATACTTGAAGATAGGAAAAATTAATTAATAGAAATATTTATGTTAAAAAAAATAAACCTAAATTTGCTCATGATTAATGTTATAATATGACACCACTGGAAGCTCTACATTTTCCTTCAATTTATTGCTTTTATAAATTGACCTAAGCGTTACCATATATGCTGACGATCGAAATTATTTGCCGGTTTCAACTTTATGCCTCAAAGGCAGATTGCGGCGGGAGGTGCCATGGCGCAGCAAATGCTTTCGGTCCTGGGTATAAGCCAAGCTAAAATTCTAGATTGAAAATTTTAACTTGACAAACCCTCTTAGCTCTAGTATATTACTCCCGCTACCAAGGCTTGAAGCTGCGATTCTAAATGTAACACGCTATTTCCTCTAAATGAATTTAATATTAGGTCATGAAGGCCGTTCCCAATGGATTATTGCCAAAGGGAGCGGTTTTTTTTATTTAAACAATATTAAATTTACTATAAATTAATGATTAATTATAAATATAAAACAGAGGCTATCGATCCTTTTGCCGATCTTGATAAAAAGGCCTTTTTGCTGGCCTTAACCATGGGCTTTTTCCTCCACGCCTCGGTTATTGCCACTATGTTCTGGTGGCCGTTCTCTTTCGAGAAAGAAAGGTTTGAAGAACTGGCCACTTTTGATTTTTCCACCTATGATCCCCTGGGCGGTCAAGGTGGCCAGGAAGGGAGCGATTCTATTGATGAAGCGGCCCCTTCGGCTTTAGCTCCCCAACCAGAAGAGCCTCTCCCAGTGCCTGAGCCTGAGTCCGAACCAGAAGTGGAACCCGATGTGGAGGAAGAGCACGTTTCGTTAGTCGAAAGTGTTTCCCCAAAAGCTGAGGAGGCCCTACCGCCTTTAATACCCATTAAAGAAAAGATTAAATCAGAAAAAATAAAACCAAAGCCCAAACCTAAACCCCAAATAAATACCAAACCAGCCGCTTCCTCATCGCTCTCAGCAACCAACCTCAGCGGAGCAGCCGCTGGTAGGGGGCCGGCTGGTAGCGGCGGACCGGGCCAGGGAGGCACGGCCGGCGGCATGGGTAAGGGTAACCCCAATGCTTTAAAAGCTTACCAAGCCAAGGTTAGGCTGCGGTTGGAAAGGAGCAAAAAATATCCACCTGGAGCCCAATCTAAGAGGTTAACCGGTGTAACCACAGTAACGTTCGTCATTAGCCGTAACGGTACGGTTACTTCGACTAGAATGGTAAAAAGTTCAGGTCATCAGATTCTTGACGATGAGGCCATGTCGCTTTTAAGAAGAGTTTCCCCGCTCCCCCCCTTCCCCGAGGCTATGAGCCAGGCTTCGATAACGCTCACCGTGCCTCTAAGATTTTCTGTGCGTTGAGTGTCCGTTCTCAAATGTGAACGTTTAAGGGCTCGTTCACAAGTAAGAACGTTGCGAGGCCAAGCCTATTGAAAGGGACGACACATACCGCAACAATGTAGCCCCCTATAGGAGCTTAGTAATTTTAACAATAATTCAAGTTAAAATATATGGTTTGAGCAGAGAGCTAGGTAGAAACCTGAAAAGAACTAATGTTAAGCTCTTAAGGGTATGCTAAAACTTATATTACAACTCGAAAGTCGCTACCAGCCGTAACGTGGGGAAAAAAGACTTGGTGAACGGTTACTGCGTTGATATTCAATCTATTTTTTCTATTATTTTTTATATTTAACTATTATGTTATTTATAAAAATTGCCTACTTAGGGCATTTTAACGAAAGGAGCTTAATTTAAATGAAGCTAAAAATTTTGATTTCTTTTTTGTTTATTTCTTTAGCGGCCTCTCCCCTAATGGCCCATGATTTTTGGGCCAAGACCGAGGGCCCGGCTGCTGACGGGAAATTAACGGTAGCCATCGGCTACGGTCACAATTTCCCTGAGGGCGAAAAGCTTAAAGCCGAAGACGTTTCTGAGCGTTATCAGCCGCCTAAGCTTTTTAGCCCCAAAGGCGAGGTTAAATTGGTTCCCGAGAGCGAGCCAGGGGTTTTCGTTACCGAGAGCCCTTTAACCAAAGACACTTACCTGATAACCGTCGATTCTAAGACTTCTTTTAGCAGCCAGACTCCCAACGGTTGGGTTAGAAAGTCAAAAAAAGAGGACCCTTCGGCCACTCGGTGCACTTTTGGGGCTAACTTCGGTAAAAGTATCGTCAACATCGATGTGGCGACCAATAAGGAAGCTGCGGCTAAGGTAGTTGGTCAGAAATTGGAAATAGTGCCCCTGATTAATCCCTATGAAGTTAGGGTTGGGCAACCTTTTCCAGTAAAAGTTCTCTTTGACCAAAAACCTTTAGCTAGAGTCTCCTTAGGGGCCTATTTCGCCGGTTTTAGCGAAGATAATTCCGCCTACGCTTTTTCCGCCTACACTAATAAGGATGGAGAAGTATCAATCATCCCCCTGATGCCCGGTCAGTGGCTAGCTAAAGTGGTTAAGAGTGATCCTTATTCCGATCCGGCTGTTTGCGATAATGAAAATTACACAGCTTCTTTTACTTTTACCGTTAAGGAGTAGAAGCGAATGAATTAAAATTGATCGTAGCGCAAAAACCCCCCTCGAAAAAAAATCTCTGAATATGGAGTCGGGAGCATTTTTTTTCTGCCGACTCCAAAAAAAAATTATTATTGATTTATATTCGCAATAAGGAGACT
>JAITQT010000488.1 GCA_031288745.1 Deltaproteobacteria bacterium | reverse complement strand
CAAGTTTAAGTACGGGCTTTGAGCGCCGGTAAGTACTTCGTGCTCTTTTCCGCCTCCAATCATGATAATACTTTCTTAATAACCACAATCTCAACTACTAAATATGGGGGTAAACCAGGGTTTCATTGGTCGGGGTGGGCGGTGCCACCAATGAGGAGTTTAAGGGCCAGTTCACAAGAGAGAACGTTGCGGGGCCAAGCCTATTGAAAGGGACGACACCTACCGCAACAATGTAGCCCCCTATAGGTGCTTAGTAATTTTAACATTCATCAAAGTTAAAATATATGGGTTAAAATATATGGTTGGAGCAGAGAGCTAAGTAGAAACCTCAAAAGAACTAATGTTAAGTTCTTAAGGATATGCTAAAACTTACATTACCACTCGAAAGTCGCTACCAGCCGCAACGTGGAAAAAAAAGACTTTGGTGAACGGTTACCTAATTTTTAAATTGAATCAAGGCGCTTTTTAATTCCGTTTCTATTTTACTAAGCTCTTGTTCGGCTTGACGGCGAGCTATTTTTCCATTTTCTTGAATAGTTAGCGTTTCTTCTAAGGTGGCTATCAAATCGGCGTGCACCTTTTTTAAGGTCTCGATTTCCACTAGACCGCGCTCAGAGGCTTTAGCCACCGAAGCGCTAGTTTGTTTTAGGGTCTCGGAATTTTTAATTAGCATTTGATTGGTCGCTTGATCGACCTCTTGTTGCAAACGCAAAGCTTTAGATTGTTTAAATAAGCCTATAGCTATAATAATTTGATTTTTCCATAAAGGAATAGTATTTAATATTGAAGTTTGAATTTTATCAATTATAATTTTAGTATTATTTTGTATAAGCCTAAGTTGTGTTGCCATTTGAAGTGATATAGTTTTACTAAGCTCTAAATCATGAACTTTTTTTTCAAAACGGCTAGTTAATTGAACGAGATCATTAATAGACTGAGCAGTCATTTGATTATCAGATGGCTTAGCATTTTGCTTTATATTAGGTATAATTTCATTATTAAGCTCTAAAATTTTAATTTTCCCAGCTTCAATATATGTTTCCAATTCTTTAAAATATTCTTTATTATAGTTATATAATATATCAAACATTCCTATATCTTTTAATAGATTAATTTTAGAATTTTCTAAGTCACCAATTATTTCATCAATTTGATCTTCAATCTTTGTATATTTTTTTAGTAACCTAGAAAAGCGATTAAAAAATTTTCCTAAAATTGGTATTTTACTTAATATAGAAATATTGTTGATATTATTTATATTTGTTTCTTTAATTTTTGAAAGTAAATTTGATATCAAATCACCTACATAAGTAGATTCTTTATTGCGAATATTTAATATAACACTATCAGTAAAGTTTGATATTTTACTTTGTATGCCTACCGCATATTGTTCAACAAATTGAGAATCAGTAATATCTATATTCTTAGCTAATTCTAAGGCTTCTTGGGTATATTCATTAGATAATTTAATTAATTCTGTGTGAAAAATATTTTTAAAGTTATTTTCCATATAGACCTTTATATTTTATTTAAAATAATTAGTTATATATAACTAATGTCCTGTTATTTCTATTATTGTATGCATTGTTTTAGTTGCTGGTAGAGTAATAACATTTTTTATGTCTACCGGTAAGCCCCGGACATCAAAGTCATTGAGCTGGCCCAGGCCCGAAAGACCAACGGGCCGAAAACCGTGGTGCCTCCAGGATAAAAGCTGCAGGTCTTGACTGCGCAAGGCGTTTAACATATTTTCGCCGTTTTTGGTTAAAGCGATAAACGAATGCGCGCCTATAAGCGTAGGCACTGGATACAATATAACAATATCGTCTTTTATTTTTTTCCAATCTAAATGATTAATAACTGAAAATTCTAGTATTTGATTTTCGTATCCAATCATTAGAGGATTTAATCCAAAATCAGTTTTTATTAAATTATTAAAAAGAACTTCGGGTGTTTTTTCTAAAAAACCAGATTGGTTAAATATCTTCTTAATCTTAGGAGAAGCTTTATATATAAAATTACTATCTGGTACTTGCCCATTATTAAGTATGTTAGCAACTAAACCTGCAAATAAATAACCTAGATCTGTTTCTCTAGGATCTGGAAATTTAATAGCTATATTCCCATATAATTCATTTATCCCAATATCTGCCCATTTTACATCATTTAATATTGCTTCAAAAAGTTTTTCCATATTTATATAATTAACATTATTATAATTATAAATAAATCCTTGTTTTACAAATGCGTCAATTATAAATTTTCTGGTATAAACTACAAGAGGTGAATAAAATATATCTTCTATTTTATTATACTTGATGCTATCATTATGCATATATAAATCTAAAAATATCTTATTTGAAGCAAAAATATAATCTATTTTATTTATATCACTATAGTCTATCCCTCTTAAGAAGAATTGAAAATATTCAGTGTCTATTCCATATGTATTATTCAATATAGTTATAAAATTAGAATCTTTAAATAAGTTTATTTTTTCACTACTTATAAACCCATATATTTTTATACTTTTTTTTAAAACTTTTCCTATTGATTGATAATAAATTATAAACTGCAAGGCAAAAAATAAAATAGCTAAGCCTGTAAAATAACTTCGAAGATATATTTTTATCATATTTCATCTACTTTAGAAATATTTTCAAGTAATTTTAATTCTGACTCTAAATCTATAATATCGTTATATACTAATTTATTAAATTGCTTATCGATACCTTGGCTTATTAATTCTAGGGCCGAGATAGTATCGCTCGTTATTTTTTCAAGTTTTCCCTCTTCAATATTAAGAGACAACATATTATTATATTTAATTATTACTCCGTTAGCTGTATTAAGATAGTATTCGATAATTTTTCTCGCTAAATTAGCCTTATCAGGATTTGACTTAATAAATTTAATTAGCGTTTGGCCTTTGTTATAAATTAAACTACAACTATTTTTTATATTTTTGTTTTTTATCACTTGACTTTGATCTTTTAATGATTTTAAATCATTATTACCTTCTTCGATCATTTTATTTATTTCATTGCTATATTTTTGTTTAGTTGGTGTGTTATGTATATTTTCAATTTGATTATTTTTTGATGTTTCCTTTCTTTTATTGCTTTTTAAATTAAAATCAGTTGATTTATTTTCTATTTCCTTATCATTATATCTTTTTATAAAAATTTTAAATATAATTGTATATGTAAAAAGAGATGAAAATACTGATATCACCGTTCCCAGGAGGAATATTTTTTGAGCCATAAAAAATTCTATCAGCGCCAATATTATTATTCCAGCCACTAGTAATAGAAGTTTCATCATCTTTTTCGCCAACAAACCCTAGCATTTAGCCTAGGGAGCCTTGGCGTCCTTCTCTTAAGTCTGAAAAGATACGTATAAACCACTCATAGCCCTAGCCCCTCCTGGGCAACGGCAATTATTGTGGGAGGTGATAATCAAGCTGTAAAGCGTGTTGATATTCAACTAAACGGAGGCCTAGATTCAATTGCATGAGTATAAACAGGCCTTATTATACCCGCGAACGAAATAATTTTCCACTTTACCCAAAGACTTGGGCCGTGGTTTAGTCGGATTTTTCTAAGAGATAAATAGAGAAGGCTTCGATGAACTTGTCGTCTCCGTGATTCACGCTCGGAGTTCTTCGGCTAAAGCTCGAAACATCGAATGAGGCGACGTTCAGTATTCTTTAGTTTCAGCTAGTTAAGTGGTTGATTTAAGCCGACAAGAAAGACATAGATTTAGGCGAAGCTTTTGCCCATGAGTATTTTCTACCTGCTCGCCGCGCTTAGGTAGACCTTTACGCCTCTCTCCAAAATAAAGGTCCTCATGCCAAGGCCGCTTTGAGCGTGAGACCATCTTCCGTGTTCAAGTTCTGAGAACTCTCGTTAACCACTTTAGGTTGCCCTAAACAACATTAAGTTCCAGATCGAGAGATTCCGCGCTTTAATCGGTTTAACGCGACACTAGGCGCTCATTGAAAAGCGGCTTGATGGCAACGTGCTCGTTTGACATTTGAGCTACTATATAGAGTGCCGCATGATCCTAAAAAAGTAAGATTTCTTTCCCCGAAAAGATTAGCTGGCCCAAAAAAAGAGCCAACTATGAGAGGGATACCCCTCTTAGTTGGCTGATTAAATCTGGCGGCTAGCTTAAAGACTAGGGATTTGAACTGGGCCGTGACACCTAAGTTTTAGCTTTCGCAGTAATAGTTGATTTGTCCGTTCACAAAAGAGAACGTTGAGGTGCCAAGCCTATTGAAAGGGAAGACACGTACCGTAACAATGTAGCCCCCTATAGGAGCTTAGTAATTTTAACATTAATCCAAGTTAAAATATATGGTTGGAGCAGAGAGCTAAGAAGAAACCTCAAAAGAACTACTGTTAAAATCTTAAGGGTAGGCTAAAACTCAATTACAACCCGAAAGTCGCTACCAGCCGCAACGTGGGCAAAAAAGATTTAGGGAACGGTTCCTTTTTTTCAATAAACCCTTTTAAAATCAAAATAGTCTAAAAAATTAACTAGTAATTTTGCTATGTTACAAATTTAAGGATTGATAAAGGGGACTTTTTGCGCTGCGAGCAACATTAATTAAAGTTATAATATATGGTTGGAGCAGAGAGCTAAGTAAAAACGTAAAAAGAACTAATGTTAAGAACTTAAGGGTATGCTAAAACTTAATTACAACTCGAAAGTCGCTACCAGCCGCAACGTGTGGGAAAAAAAGACTTAGAGAACGGTTACTTGTAAAAGAAGCTATATTAGCCTTAACTCTAATGCGCGTAAGAATTAGACTACTATCAAGCTCTACAGCTCTACCGATATGCCGGAGCCAACCCTTATGGCTTAATTAGAAACGCAAGCTTCTGACGGCTGTTTCAACACTTTTATTTCAAATTTGAAAAATGGGGGCCAGGGCAGCCACTTAAGTCTTTGCCTAAAAATGAAAAATCATTTTATTCACCGATATAAAGATGAGTTACACGTAAGTAGGGATCAACAAACCCATATTCGGACCGGTGACGTGCGGGGCATGGCGACGCCCGTCTGGAGGCAAAAGAGTGATGGCCTGGGCAGTCTCCTCAGTTAGGCTCTTAGCCATGGATAAAGTAAGGCGCTCGTCGCGATTAGCCTTTATCGCCTCCGCTTTCTTAAAAGACTTTTGGCCTAAAGTTAGTTTTAGGCCCTCTCTTTGCCCGGCCTCCTCTTTGGCCCCTCCGCGCTCGGCTCCTGTTTCTGCGTTATTCTTTGGTCTATATTCTGGACGCGGATAAAGGGGCCCTAATCGGCCCAATGTATTGTAGTTATTATTTTCAACTTGCATCAATAGTCCTCAATCGACCCCTAAGCGCTCCCAATCCATAATTGCTTTTTAGTGCTCCTTAACGGTCCTTAGGACAAGAACTTAGATAAAGTCGCCACGCTTAAATTTAAGCGCCTCCACAGCGGCTAGCGTGGCCGTATCGCTGCCTAACTTCTTAAGCGGGTCTTCAGACTGTAAACTAGAGACTAACTTATCAAGTCTTAAGGCCTCGCTTTCGAGTTCTTCAGCCATAGGCGCGATATCTTTAAGGCTCTTGTCCGAATCGCCCAGAGCTTGGGCGTATTGTTCCAACTTTTCGAGTAGATCGCCAATTTGCCTATCCATTGGCTCTTGAATTTCAATGGTTTCCGAGGTCCCCAAGGCTTGCCCGGCTTGGATCTTACCCAAAAATGAAGAGGATAAAAGGGCTGCCGAAGCTTTGTCTAAATTTAAAGAAGAACTAACGACGTTTTTTAGCCCCTCGGCCTTTAAAAGAGAGTCGAAATTTTCCACGCCTGCGCCTTTTACGGCCTGATTGTCTTTATCTTGGCGAGGTCTTAAAAATACTGAATCTAACTTAAATTCGTCGATCTTCATATATTTTCTCCGATTTTTTGCCCCCATGGCTAGGGCGATGGATTTTAAGTCGTTTTATTTAAGCCTTAGAGCCCCTTAAGTATGATGGGCCTTTGAACCTAAAGAGGTAAATTTAGCCGTCCTTAAGTCGGCTGGCATTTAACAAGCAAAATACGGGCCAAAAATTGACATTTCACCACTTTAGTTAGCGCTCCTAACGGGCTCACTAACCATTGTCTCGCCCTTGATGGACTTAGCTACGAGAGTTATTTGCAGGTCTTTTCAGACTAAAGAGAAGAAAGCCATTATTACCACCGGGCGGCCGTTTCCTTAAGTGGCTTGTGTCCGTTCACAAATGTGAACGTTTAAGGGCCCGTTCACAAGAGAGAACGCTGCGGTGCTAAGCCTATTGAAAGAGACGACACATACCGCAGCAATGTAGCCCCCTATAGGAGCTTAGTAATTTTAACATTAATCAAAGTTAAAATATAATGTTAAGAACTTAAGGGTATGCTATAACTTAATTACAACTCGAAAGTCGCTACCAGCCGCAACGTGGGGAAAAAAAGACTTGGTGAACGGTTACAGTGGCTTTAAACCTTTTTTTCTTAAATAATTCAAAGGCATATTGGCTCTTAAAAAATAGTAAAATAATAACCTATGAAAGTAATATTTTAGCTCAATTTTTACCTCACAGATTCTATATTCTAACTAATATCTTTCATTAGACGCCCGCTCCCTCAACCTCCAAGATTGACGCTGTATTTGGTCTTTTGGGAGAGTAATAATTTTTAGAGTTAAATATACCGTTTGAACTGATCAATTACATCATCAATAGGGCCAAGCGTTGCGGCTTTAGCTTGGAGCGGCCTTTCTTAAGGTTATTGTGTCTCGAACGGTGTTCTAGGCTAATAATTTTTCGGCCAAAAAAAAATGGGCCAATTTTGTTTATTTCACAAACTATTATTTTACTATTCCTAAGCGCCATTTGGCCATAATGGCTACAAACTATCTTAGCCTATCTTTTAGACTTAAAGTAAGACTACACTCGACAACGAATTTATGTTTAATTTTTGGCTTTATCACCAAAGTAATTTTTTCGGATATATTTATGGTAACCATTTTTTTTCTTTTACCTAAAGGCTAAGCTTGATCGAAGCACAAAAAGTCCCCTTTATAAGTCCTTAAATTTGTAACAGAGCCAAATTACTAGTTAATTTTTTAGACTATTTTGCTTTTAAGAGGTTTTTGCGCTTCGATCAAGCTTGATAGTGGCCCAATTGCTCGCGCCTTGATTTGCGGTGGCAAGGAAAGCTGCCCTTTAAATTAAGCCTGATTTAAGGTAATATTTATAATAGACAATTCCCTAACCGTGCACCTCTACAAGGTTGAAATTGGAAATAGGCAGCTTCTGCCCCTAATGTTTCAAGCTGGCTACCAAACTATAGCCTTCAAAGAGATGGTTGAGGGCACCAAATCGGTTTTATCTACGCTTTCCCAACCTTCGAGGTTGAGAAGAGGGCGCATTCGCTCTGGCCCTAAACCTTTTGGACCAGACAAGCTTTTGACTAACCCTTTTATGCACGAGGGCCAAGGCCATGAGGAGTTCTTACGAATGCTACTATCAATTTCTCTTCATCATGGGCTTAACTTCCATCGGCCTCCGTTACGAGGCCTAACGCCGAGCGGGAGACTCAATTTACGCTCTTAATCAGAGGGCTAATGGCTCATACTTTAATTATTGAATTCAAAAAGATACGCTTCAAAATTCCCAATACCAATAAAGACCGCATAGTGGACTTGTTAAAATAGAGTGTCCGTTCAACTATGTGAACGTTTAAGGGCCCGTTCACAAGAGATAACGTTGCGGTGTTAAGCCTATTGAAAGGGAAGACACGTACCGCAACAATGCAGCCCCCTATAGGAGCTTGGTAATTTTAACATTAATCCAAGTTAAAATATAAGGTTGGAGCAGAGAGCTAAGTAGAAACCTCAAAAGAACTAATGTTAAAATCTTAAGGGTATGCTAAAACTTAATTACAACTAGAAAGTCGCTACCAGCCGGAACGTGAGTAAAAAAAGACTTAAGGAACGGTTACAAAAGAGATAAGAAAAAGCCTCGCTAAAGCTTCAAATTTTTTTCTTCTAAATGCCAATTTTGGCTTAATAACTTGTTTTCCTACCCTTACTTATCTACCATTGCTTTTGTTGGTTTATATTCCAATTTTTTTGAGTGAGCACAATTCTCAGAATTCTTAGTTTTATCGCCTTAATCTTCAGGCGAGCGAGAAGTGACCAACAAGGTCTTGAAGAAACTTTGTGAACTGGTACTGAGGCTCGAAGCAAAATAAAACTAGAGAGAAGATAAAATGGAAAATGTTTTTATAATTTTAGGTTTTTTGGTCCTTGTAGCCATACTGTCCGTGCTCGTCTTAGTGGGCGTGTTTATCTGGCGAAATATCAAGAGCCGTCAGAACGTTTCATTAGAGCCGACGGAGAAGCTATTAGAGGCGACTAAACAAGACGCTCCCAATGAGACTAAAGAACCGGTGCTGCCTAAAACCTTAAGAGCCCATTCTACCTTTAAAGCTACCACTTTTCCTTGGTGGTCTGGAAGGCTTGGCATCGTCGCCATTCTGGCCTTCTTATGTTTATTACCCCTATATTTTATTAATAAACTAGTTAATGGAAGAGAATACTACCAGTTATCGGTCAACAATACCTTAGCTGAGCAGTGGGGCCCAAGTCAAACTCTGACCGGACCTATTTTGACCTTTCCCTACTCCATAAAGTCAACGGTGTCCGAAACAATCCCCTTAGGCACCGATAACGAAACTAAAAAGCTTAGGTTTGAGACCGCCTACCGAGAGATCGAAGTCCAAAAAATGGCCGCCTTAACTCCTAAATCTCTCAAAATTTCAGGCTTAATCACTCCAGAAACTCGGAAACGCGGCATTTACGAATCTTTAGTTTACTCAACCAATATCCAACTACAAGGAAATTTTGAACTACCTTCCGAAAAGGAACTAACCAATAAACTTAGTTTAAAGTCGCCTCCCCTCTTTGTTGACTGGGAAAAAGCCAAATTGGTTGTCGGTCTTAGCGGCCCTGCGGCCATGAGAACAGTGAGCGAGGTTAGCTTTGGAGATCGTAAGTTTTCGTTCGTTCCCGGTCAAGACGACTATGCCGATCTGCCCAAGGGTTTTTCAACGGCCCTTGAGCTAAGCCGTAATCAAATAAATAAATACGATTTTTCTTTTTCTCTCTCCTTTGCCGGTTCCGAAGCCTTAATGATAGCCCCGGTGGCCGATCAAAACTCTATCTTGCTAACTTCCGACTGGCCCCATCCCAACTTTACCGGCTCGTCCCTTCCCATTACTAGAAAAATTTCCGATACAGGCTTTGAAGCTATCTGGGAGTTACCCTCTCTAACTAGAGCCTACCAAAGCTTAAGGACATTATCTCCCACTCCTACGATCAAAAGAGACAAATACGAAGACACCCCTGTTAGCGAATATGAAGAGTTCACGGTGGGAGTTAAACTAGAAAATCCAATTGACAAGTTCAAAATGATCCACAGAGCAGTCAAATACGCCGTACTCTTTATCGCCCTCACTTTCTTAGTCTTCTTTCTTTGGGAAACTAGCCATGGGCAAGCTAAAATTCACCTTATCCAGTACGGAGTTGTGGGCTTAGCTTTAGTCTTGTTTTACCTAATCCTACTCACTCTCTCTGAGCACCTTAGCTTTCTAGGCGCTTATATTTTGGCCGCTAGCCTGATTATAATACTCATTTCCGGCTACGGGTTAGCCATTAGCGGAAAGCTAAGAAGCGTTTTGGGGGCTCTGGCTCTTTTAGCTCTCCTCTATACCGTCCTCTACGTTATCCTAAGCCTAGAGGATTACGCTTTGGTGGCCGGAACTGCCCTTTTAACCGTGGCCATTACTGCTTTGATGGTAGCTACACGTAAGCTTTCTCACTTAAACCAAGTTTGAGCGAAGCGCAAAAACCTCTTAAAAGCAAAATAGTCTAACAAATTAACTAGTAATAATAGTATGTTAAAAATTTAAGGCCCGATAAAGAGGACTTTTTGCGCTTCGCTCAAGTTTGATCGTGTCTGTTCATAAATTTGAACGTTGTGGTCCCAAGCCTATTGAAACAGACGACAGATACCGCAACAATGTAGCCCCCTCTAGGAGCTTAGTAGTTTTAACATTAATCTAAAGTAAAAAATATATGGTTCAAACACCGAGCTAAATAGAAACCTCAAAAGAACTAATGTTAAGATCTTAAGGCCTATGCTAAAACTTACATTACAACTCCAAAGTCGCTACCAGCAGCAACGTGGAAAAAAAGACTTAGTGACCGGTCACATTTGATTAAATAAAAAAACCTCCCTTCTAATTGGAGGGAGGACCAGAGTTAACTTTTAAATATTTTTATTTTTTTTGGCCACGGGTGGTCTACTTTTTCGTGGTAAAACTGAACCAGATGGTCTCCTTTTTACTGGTGATATCCAGCTAAACAATATTTTCCGTCTTTCTTTGGCAAAATCGACCGTCCCAAACCCAATCGGTGACCTCTAGCTTTTGTCGTTATTGAGAAAGACAATATAATTAATTTGCTCAAAACTCGACATTAATAAGTTAACCCTTACCTTAGGACCAATGAATAATTACAAATATTTATTTATTAAGATAAAATGAAAATAATTTTTTAGAGCAAAAAGAGACTTATTAGGAAGTAATTTTAAACAAAAGCTTTGGATTCTCTCATCCCCTTGTGAGAGCCAGTAAACGCTTACCTGATATAGATGAATAATAAAAAAGTAGCTTTATTCGGCGATGGTTGATTACGCTTTCATTGCCCTGATGAACTAGCCAAACTAAAAGAGGCCCTCCAAGTCTGTAGTCGGAACATTTCGTTGCTCATAGTTTTTTTTCTCAAAGCTGATAGTTGAGCTTAAAAACTTTAGATAATTATAGCATTTTAACAAAAAAAATTAAGTTAAAATTCAAAAATATAGACTAAAAGAGCAATCTAGAAAAGGCCAATAGAGGTGATATCAATGTTAGAATTACCGAGCGACGGACAGACCTTTTCTCAAATTAGAGAGAATAACCTACTTTATGTGGATAAAACCAAATTCCTTTACCCAATCATAAAAAAACCAGGCTGCTATTTCCTCTCTCGACCCCGCCGGTTCGGAAAATCAATGCTGCTTGATACCCTTAGAGAACTTTTAAAGGGGAAACGAGATCTTTTTAAAGATCTTTGGATCGACCAATCCGATTACGACTTCAAACCCTACCCAGTAATAACACTATCCATGGCCGGTCTTGGCCATGGAGAGGAAAAACTTGAGCAGGACTTGATAAACAGGCTCAATGTCGAAGCCATAAACCATGGTCTCGAGCCCCTTGACGACTTCTCTCCGGGCGGCTTACTTAAAAGGATGGTCACAACCCTCAATCAAAAAACCAAAGAGAGAGTAGCCATACTCGTTGACGAGTACGAGGCCCCGATTCAAGAAGTGATTAATGATCTAAATCTGGCCCAAATACATCGCCAGGTTCTTCTTACCTTTTATTTGTCTATTAAAGCTCTAGCCGATAGTAATAAGACCCACCTTGTTTACGTTACCGGGGAGACCAAATTTACCCAAACCTCCTTCTTTTCTGGATTCAACAATTTAAATGATTTGACTCTTAATCCCAACTTCAATGCTGCCTGCGGTTTCACTCTAGAAGAGTTCGAGACCTATTTCACCCTATACCTACCGGATGTGCTTAAATTTAACCAATCCGAAGGTTTTATGTCAGCTACAGCTAGTCTTGAAGATCAAAAAAAAGACATTATTGACTACTACGATGGATATTGCTGGGATGGGGAAAATCGAATCCTTAACCCTTTTTCGCTCATAAAAATGCTTGACCGCAAATTGCTTAAGCCCTACTGGTTCGAAACGGCCACCCCGTCTTTTCTGATGGAACTGTTAAAGCACGGCGTGAGCGAATTTGAGTTTCCTGTAAATCCCACTATGACAACCTATGATCTAAACTCCGTAGACTTTTTAAACCTTGAGGCTAATGTACTCCTCTTCCAGACTGGCTATTTAACTGTTGATAAGATGATTAAGCCCGACGAATATCTTTTGAGGCGGCCCAACAAGGAGGTTAGCGAAGCTATTGATTCGAACCTTCTTAACTTTTTGCTTGGTCAAACGAGGCAAACTGTAAACCAGCTTATTGAGCGGCTCCAAAAGGCCCTAGAGAAGTTGGATTCAATTTCTCTAGGGGCCTGCTTTCATGATATCCTCGTTTGGAACTCTCACATGGCGCTTAAAGCCTCTGAAGGGTCGGGCCAAGCTGTCATTCTTTCGGTCCTGCAGGCTACGCATTTTAACGTCGTTTCGGAAGGGATTCAAGCGGAAGGGCTAATAAATTTTCTAATAACAACTAGAAAGGACACAGTTTTCGTCTGCGAGTTTAAATCCGAGAAATTAGAGCCTAAACCGAAGTTCCCTCGCGAAAAGAGTAAACGATTGAAATATAAGGACAAATT
>JAITQT010000480.1 GCA_031288745.1 Deltaproteobacteria bacterium | reverse complement strand
GTAAAGTCAAGAGCAAAATATATGCCATTTGAAAAAAATTATTTGTATCTGGCAGGACTAAAATGTAAAAGCAAATTGAGCCTCCATGGGAGTTGAGGGGTTTTTGCGCTACGATCAATATTAAATATACAAGAGGAAACAGACTACACACCACGATAAGCAAAGCAGAAAAAAATGAACAATGCAAATATCCTGCTAATGTAAAAAAATAACAGATTTAATTGGTGGGGAGCTAGGATCACAATTCAGATATGATAATAACCCAATAGATATCATTTATATATTAAACTTACGAAATGAACAAACACCTGCGTTTCTTCATTTTCGTCTTTTTTGGGGCCATAGGCTTTATTGGATCGGTTTTCCGTCTTTTTTTGACAAAATAAACCGTCTATATCTGGATAAAATCGACCGTCTCAAACCCTAAAGGGCCAAAGGGGAGGGAAAAAATGCCAGCTGATGAAGTTAAATTACTTAATAGAACAGCGACTAGCGGCCTCAACTAAGGCCTTAAACAAGGCCTCGTGCTCTGGATAATCGAAACTTAATTGCTCAGGGTGCCATTGAACGCCCAAAGCAAAATTAAGGTTAGGATTTTCCATAGCTTCTATGACCTGGTCCTTAGCCCTGGCTGAAACGAGAAAACCTTCTGGGAGACGCGAGATAGCTTGGTGGTGGAGACTATTTACTTCTATTTCTAATGAGCCCACTATCTTACTAATTAAAGATCCTTTAGTTAAAATAACCCTATGACTGGTCCGATCGGCTTGTAGATACTGAAAGTGCCTTAATCTAATCTCTTTATCCTTATTAACCAAATCTATGTCTTGATGGAGGGCCCCGCCGGCAGCCACGCACAAGAGCTGAAGACCGCGGCAAATGCCTAAAATGGGCAGATTACGCGAAAGGGCCACTTTAGTGAGTTCAATCTCAAATTCGTCTCTAGCCGGGCACATGGGCCATTTGGCCTTAAAGCCGCTGATAGGCTCTTGTGCGTAAAATTGAGGCAAGACGTCTTGACCGCCTGATAATAATAAGCCGTCAATTAAAGAGGCATATTGCGTATAGTGGGCGCAGCGACAATCCGAGGGTAGAATCACAGGGATGGCCCCGGCTCGCTCGAGAGATAAGAGATAGGCGGTCCAAAGTTCATGACGTTTTTTTCCCCACTCTAAAGTGGTGGTCACGCCGATGATAGGCTTTTTCATTTGACCTCCTCTCCGCCCTAAAGGCGGAATTTTACGGCGTTTCCGATACCTTAGGGGGTTATTTTTCTAAGGTTAACCCTAGATTCATAATAGGCCGTGCCGCTACCAACCTGGGTGACCACAGCCTCAGTTAAAACGTTAACGTTACAGCCCTTCTGAGTCCAGCCACCTCTAGGGGCGACCACCAAATCATCTCTTAAACCCTCCTCTATTTTAACCCTGGCCTTAAGGCTACCTAAATCGTTATAAAGCTCTATCCAATCGCCGCAGTTAAAGCCTTGGCTGGCAGCCGCTTTAGGGCTTAAGCTGACTTCTAAATGGCTTGGGTGTTCTTCATCTAAAATTTCCGAGCACAGCCACTGGCTAGGGGCCACACTCATAAGATGAAAGTCGAATTGCTCCTGATGAAGGGCTGGGGGGGCGAAATAGTTTAAGAGGTTAAATTTACCCGTTTTGGTGGGAAAGCTCTTATCAAGATAAGGGACAAAGGGGATGTCTTTTTGATAAACGCCACCTTGGAAGATTTCTTCTAAGCTCACCCCCATATCTAAGGTGGGTTTGAGGATGATTTCAAGCCATTGATCGCGACTTTTTACGTAGTCGGCGGCAAAATCAAAACGGGTGCCCAGATCCATAAAGATATCAAAATCAGAACGGCATTGGCCCACTGGCTCGATAGCTTGATTAAGAGGACCAATCCAACTGTGGCCGTAGGAGGCCACCACGTCTTTTTCCTCTAAAAAGGTGGTCACTGGTAAAAAAAGATCGGCCTCTTGGGCCGTGTCGTCTAGAAAGTGACCGGCCACAACCTTAAAGGGCACTTTTCTTAAGGCCGAGACCACCCGGTTGGAGTCGGGCAACATGGCGCAAGGGTTGCCAGCGGTGATAAAAATAAGATCGATTGGGGGATTAGCCTCTTGCAATTGGAGGCCTAAAAGCTGCATATAAATCTTACGGCGGTTGGGCCTTAAGCTATCGCCCCAAACCGACCAATCGTAGGGTTGATACTCTTCAAAGCCTTGGCTAACCCCGCCGCCTTTAACCCCAATGGAGCCGCAGACCGCCCCTAAAGCGTCTATGGCCCTGATGGTTACATCAGAGCGCTCCCAGCGGTGGAGCCCCCAACCTAAGACAAAGGCCGTGGGCTTAGCCTTAGTTAAAATATCGCCTAGGGCCACGATTTGTTTTTCGCTAACTTGACAAAGCTTAGAGCGCTCCGCTAGGCTTTGGCTAAAGACAATTTCTTTATATTTTTCAAGGTCTAGGGTGTGGTTTTCTAGAAAATCTTGGTCAGCTTGGCCCTTTTCCATAACTATCCTAGCTAAGGCTAAGGCTAGATAGGAATCCGTTCCTGGTTTGGGGGAGACGTATAAACTAGCCAGGGCTGCGCTTTGGGTGCGGATAGGATCGATTAAGACCACCTCTTTTCCTTGGGCCTTAAGCTCTTTCATAACCGGTATAAGATTTAGACTCGTAGCCACCGGGTTGCGGCCCCAAACAAAGAGAGAAGAGGCGTTTAGGTGATCTCTAATATCGTGAGAAATACGCGAGCCAAAATCAAGGTCCTGGGCCCCTTGACCGGCCCCGCCACAGATAGTGCCACAAGTAACGGTCACGTTACCTAGGAGATTAAAAAAACGGCGGTTAATAAGCTTAAGGGCCGTTCTAGCCCCAAAGCCTTGGTAATAGAGGATCTTTGAGGGATCGATAGCCGCAACTTGCTTAATTTTATTTTCAAATAGGCTTAAGGCCTCCTCCCAGCTGACTGGACTAAAAGAGCCTCCCTTTTTAAGTAGCGGGGTCAGCTGCCGTTGACTATCGTAGACGCGTCGGACGTATTTAGCCGCTTTATGGCAAGCGCGGCCCATATTGGAGGGGTTATCCTTATCGCCCTTAAGGGACTTTAAGATCCCATCTTCGACCTCGGCTATTAAGCCGCAAGTATTGGGACAATCCCTAGTACAAGTCGTTTTAAATATTTTTTTACTCATAATTGCGCGCTTTAAATCTATAATAATGATGCCTAAGGCCTAAGATAGGCCAAACAGCCACCTTGGCAGTAAGAAGGGCTTTTTTCACAGCCAAGGCAGCCTAAAGAGCGATTGGCTCGCAAAGGGGCGACTGACTCCCCGAAATGAGAAAGTAGCTCCCATTCTCCATCAAAGGCCGTTAGGTTATTAAGGCGATAATCGCTTAGAGGCAGGCAATAGACGCAGCTAAGATCGGTTAAGACGTCTAGAGCCGGTCGGCAGACCCCGAAAAACCTTAGGAGGGGATTTCTTAAGAGCGCTAAGGCCTTTTGGTTTTTTTGAGTTAAACACATTCTAGCGCAGCAATCAAGGCCTGTGGTTATAGAGTGCTCCTTAGCCGCAGCCATAAAATCAATAATTTTAGAGGTTAGTTGAGCTTCTAAATCTAAATTAAATTTAACCTTAGCCCCTAACTCCTTGGGGGCGGCGGGGCGAGAGATATCTAAGCGGATGGTCTTAACCTTAAAGCGTTCGGCTGCCTCTAAAAGATAGTTAAAATCTTCCAAGGGATCGTAAAAGTTCTTCGAAAAAGAAAAACTAGCCCCCAGCTCTTTTAAGCGGGAGAGGTTTGTTTGTAAGAGAGAGAGATTATTCGCTCCATAGAGGCTGGGATGATTATAATTAACCACGACGTTTAAGGCTCTTTGGGCGATAATTGGGTTTAAGTTTTCAGGGTATAACGCATTGGTAAAGAGGACCAGGCCCACGGAATTTTGGGTTAATAAATCCAAAAAAAATGAAAAATTAGGGTGCAAGGTTGGCTCCCCGCCCAAGAGGCCAACCGTCGGGGTCCGAGTCTGCTTAAGCCAGAGAGTTAAACTCTCAAAATTTTCCTTACTCATCTGCCTAGGAAAATCTTCGGGGCCGTTTTTAACAAAGCAGTAAGGGCAGCTGAGCTGACAATCTCTATTTATCAAAATATTAATCATCTTCTTTATCGCCAATAGTTCCCTTATGGTTTAGGTAACCATTCACCAAGTCTTTTTTTCCCCACGTTGCGACTGGTAGCTACTTTCGAGTTGTAATTAGTCGCCACTAAAAAAGGATAACACCATTAAATTACTTCATTTTTTTTAATTTGCTTTAATTTTAAGATATCGTTAAAATATGCTAAAATTTAATAATTTATAAAGACGGCTGA
>JAITQT010000478.1 GCA_031288745.1 Deltaproteobacteria bacterium | reverse complement strand
TAATTTTAACATTAATCAAAGTTAAAATATATGGTTGGAGCAGAGAGCTAAGTAGAAACGTTAAAAGAACTAATGTTAAGAACTTAAGGGTATGCTAAAACTTAATTACAACTCGAAAGGCGCTACCAGCCGCAAGGTGGGGAAAAAAAGACTTGGTGAACGGTTACCCCGGAAAAAACTTGATCGTGCGGAAAAAATCAGATATGTTTCATTAACAGGCTACCTTTAGCATAATATACACAGTTTATTTAGTGTCCGTTCACCAATGTGAACGTTTAAGGGCCCGTTCACAAAAGAGAACGTTGCAACGTTGCGGTGCCAAGCCTATTGAAAGGGAAGACACGTACCGCAACAATGTAGCCCCCTATAGGAGCTTAGTAGTTTTAACATTAATCCAAGTTAAAATATATGGTTGGAGCAGAGAGCTAAGTAGAAACCTCAAAAGAACTACTGTTAAGATCTTAAGGGTAGGCTAAAACTAAATTACAACTCGAAAGTCGCTACCAGCCTCAACGTGGGGAAAAAAGATTTGGTGAACGGTTACTTTATTTAAAACAAAAGACGTAACCGTACCCAAGCCCTTCCACGAGGCTTAACGCGCTTATGATTTTGAAGAGACCTTGTGAACGGTTACCAAAAAACACAATATTTTACCTTAAGAATTAGTCAAAGAGAAAATAAAGGTTTTTTGCGTTTGAGCAGACTTAGGCCGCAAGAGCGCTGGCCGAAAAGACGGATAATTTTTAGGAGTATAAGCCAATGCGCGTCTTGTTAACGGGGGGGGGCGGTTTTCTGGGTAGTGCAGTGGCTCTAAAGCTTTTGGAAGCCGGGCACCAACCAAGGCTATTGCTTAGAAGAGCCCCGCGAACGCCTTTGGCTGCTGGCTTGGAGGAAGTCAGGGGCAGTTTGGAAGATTTCGAGAGCCTTGTGGCAGCGGTCAAGGGTTGCCAAGCGGTGATTAATTGCGCGGCTAAAAGCGGAGTCTGGGGACCGCTTGCGGAGTATATAGAAAATAATACTATGGGGCCGGCTAGGCTCTTAGAAGCCGCCCGCCGCGAGAAGGTCTCTTATTTCGTACACACTAGTTCACCCAGCGTGATCCATAGCGGAGGTAATTTAGAGGGCGTCGACGAAAGCGTAGGCTACAGTCTAGACGTTTCTCAGCCTTACGCCTACTCTAAAATGCTAGCTGAAAGGCTAATTTTAGGGGCCAGTAGCGGCTCTATCAAAACCGTGGCCTTGAGGCCTCATCTTATTTGGGGGGCGGAGGATCCTCATCTTTTACCTCGTTTGGCTGAAAAAGCCAAAAAGGGTCGTCTCTATCTTTTTAGCGGCGGGCCTTATCGCGTGGATGCAACTTATATAGATAACGCCGCTGAGGCCCATTTGTTGGCCTTAGAAAAGCTTAGCTCGGGCGTGCCCGTTAGCGGTCAGGCCTTTTTTATAGCCCAAGACGAGCCTATGGATATAAACGATTTAGTTAATAAGCTTTTGATAGCCTCAAGGCTCAATCCGACTAACAGAAGGATTTCCAAAGGGTTTGGCTTAGCTTTGGCCGCCATTATTGAAAAGAGCTGGCGACTGTTTGGCCTTACTAGCGAGCCGCCCATCACCGTTTTCGCGGCTAAGCAAATGTCCACTTCCCATTGGTTTAATCTTAACAAAGCCAAAACTCTTTTGGGTTATCGTCCGCTTATTTCTTTTGAGCGGGGACTAGAAATATTGGCAGCTCAAGTGGCTCAAAAGGGCCTTAAGAGTCCAAAGTATTAAAAAAAGTTGTTTTTTTTGATACTATATAACTAATTTATGTCATTTAAAACTGGCCTCGCCTAAAGTTAGACGGCCCATCGGAGGTATGCATATGATCGCCCAGTGTCCCAATTGTCGCTTCGCCTATTCAGTGACGGAGCACGACATAGGCCGTCGTTGTCTTTGCCGCAATTGTAAAACTGAATTTATCTTAACCGAATTTATCCCCCCCATTGAATCAACCCGGCCGCTTCCAGAGGAAGGCCCGAGGCTCGAGGAGAAAAAAACTCGTCCCGAGGTCAATTTGGCTCGTTTTAACGAATCTAAAAAGGCTAAAAAAGATAGCTTTAAAGTAGTTTCTATTGTTTTTAATATCGTTTTGCTTGCTTTATTAGCCTTTGTCTATAAACTTTATGTTGATAAGTCAAGTAATTATGAGGAACAGCTATCTGGCCTTAATAAAAAATATGATATTTTACAAAAAAAATTTAATTCAGAGCAAAAAAAGGCTGGCGAAAACAAAGACTCGAATGTTGATAAAATTAAAGAATTAAAAGAAATTCATAATAATTTAGCAAAAGATATAGAGTTTTATTCAAAAGAAATTACTCAATTCGATCCAACGACTATTTACTATAAATTATCAGCTTCAGTTTTGTCAGAGAATAAATTATTAGATTATTTAATATTAGAACAGATCTCCGCTCTAGAGACAGGGGCTAAGGTCAATTTCGTTAGCAACCAAAGTCAACCCAATCCAGACCTAGCCGCCAAATTGGGGGCCGAGATTGAAAGCCAAACTAAGGAGATTGCTGTCCTCGAAGGGCAAATCAATGATCAAATAGATGCTAGCACTAAATCGGCTAAAGAATTGACCATTCAGTCTAAAAAACTTATTTTGTCTATCTTAACTAGAAATTTTTTGATAGCTAAATATGGTTTAAACGTTCCATATATTAATATAGATGATATAGGTAAAGAGATAAATGGTGAATTAAATCAATCTAGTTAGCTAGATATAAAAAAAATGATGGATTTTTTTGGCCTAAATGATGATTTTGACGAAGGTTTAAGTAAATCTAATACAGCTATTTTTACGGCCGTTGATATTTTTCAAGGACAAGCTGGCTATGAATTTATAAAAAATTGGGCTATAAAAAAAGATGTTTCTGGTGAAAAAAAAGAAAATAATATTATATTATCAAAATTTACTGAAATAAACCATAAAGAATCTGGTTATGAAATAACTCAAGCAATTTTGCTGATAGTTTACATTAATAACAAGACTGATTTATATGTCGATTTTAATGAAATTTTAGAAAATGAAGTTTTAAGTAGGAATGTAAATGTTGAATATAAAATAGATGATAAAAAAGAAGTCGTTTCAACTTGGTTAATATCGAAAAATTTAAAAGCAGTTTTTTCTTCAAGCCCAATTGAGTTAATAAAACAATTAATGCCAGCTAATAAAATAACGTTTAAAGTGCAAAAATATGGAACCGATAAATTTGTTGAGACCTATTTAGTCTTAGACGGCCTAAGTGAAGCGGTTAAATCCATCAAAAAAGCTTGTCGATGGTCATAGAATGGTGAGTTGGATTTTGGGCGATGTATTTTCCTTAAAGTGCCCAACTATCTTGGAGAGTCGGCCGAGAGATTATTTTTCTCGGCTTTTTTTGTATCTTTTTGGACATATGGTCTCTTTAAGGCGGTTATTAATTTTAGCCCTATTGGCCCAAGAGTTTTAAAAAGGCCTCCTCGTCTAAGATGGTTACGTTAAATTTTCGAGCTTCGCTAAGTTTTGAGCCCGGGGCCTCTCCGGCCACCAGGTAGTCGGTTTCTTTACTAACCGAGGAGAGCACTCGTCCGCCTTTGGTTGTAACGCGGGCCTTGGCCTCGGCCCTAGTTAGAGTTGAAAGAGTGCCGGTCAGAACGAAGCGCTTGCCTGTAAGCGGCCCGCCCTCAATATTTTGCTCTAGAGAGGGCGACACATTAAGCTCTGGGCTAAGTAGATCGCTAACGAAAGAGGTGTTCAGAGGGCTTTGAAAAAAATCGACCACACTTTGGGCCACTTCCGGACCGACGTCGTTTAAGGTTTTTAGCTCCTCTACGCTGGCCTTAGCCAAGGCGGCGAGGCTTTTAAAGTGGTCGGCGAGGATTTGGCTTGAGCGCTCACCCACATGACGAATAGATAAAGAATTGATAAAACGCCAGAGGCTCTTAGTTCTGGCCTTATCTATAGCCTCTATTAGGTTTTGAGCCGATTTTTCCCCAAATCTAGGCATAAGTTTAACTTTATCAAAGCTTAGCCTAAATAAATCCGAGGGCCTTTCGATGAGGTTAGCCGAAAGAAGCTGGTTGGCCAGCTTGGGGCCTAAGCCTTCGATATCGAGTGCGTTTTTAGAGGCAAAATGAATTAGCCTGGCCTCTATCTGGGCAGGGCAGGCGCGGTTGGGACAGCGGGCCACGGCCTCGTTTTCTCTTCTAATGGAAGTTGTTCCGCAGATAGGGCAGTTTTTAGGAAAGATAAAAGGGGCAGAGTGGGGCGGCCGAGCCTCTAAGACTACCTCTATGATTTCTGGGATAACGTCTCCCGCTCGGTGAACTTTAACTAGATCGCCCTCTCGAACGTCTTTGCGCTTTAGCTCGTCTTCGTTGTGGAGAGTGGCTTGCGAGATTGTTACTCCTCCCACTTCCACCGGGGCCATGACGGCCACCGGGGTTAGGGCCCCGGTACGGCCCACCTGAACTTCGATATTTAAGACCTTAGTTTGGGCCGCTCTGGGCTTAAATTTAACGGCCACAGCGTATCTAGGTGCTCTTGAGGTGGCCCCTAACCTTTTCCACAGCGATAGCTCGTCTACCGTAACCACTAATCCATCTATTTCGTAAGGGAGCGCTTCTCGTTGATTATCTAGCCGCTTAAAAATTTGGATTACTTCTGGGATGGTTTTGGCCTCGCAACTTGCTGCCGAGCTTTCGACTGGAAAGCCCCAGAGGGCCAGTTTTTTCATCAGCTGGCTATAGGTTAAGGTGCCCGCAGCCTCGATTTCGTTTAAGCCGTAGGCGAAAAATGATAGTTTACGATTTTTAGTAACAGAGCTATCTAGCTGCCTAAGAGATCCGGCCGCTGCATTGCGGGGGTTAGCAAAGGGGCTTTCCCCGTCCGCTTCTCTTTCTTCGTTTAATCTTAAGAAGTCTTTTTTTTCCATATAAACTTCTCCCCTTACGCTTAGCCGCCCTTCCGGGGCCGAAGGGGGTAACGTTTTGGGGATGGCCTCTATGGTGTTGACGTTGGAGGTGATGTTTTCTCCAACAGTGCCATCGCCTCTGGTGGAGGCGAGGTTAAGCTTTCTTTGCTCATAACACAGCTCCACCGCCAGCCCATCGAACTTAGGCATGGTGTGATAGGTGGGAGGGCTTAAAGCGCCTAAAAAGCGGACTACTCTATCTTCAAAGTCGAAGATTTCGCTTTCGTTCATGGCCTTATCAAGGCTGAGCATGGGGTTGTCGCGCTTAACTTGGCTTAAGGCGCGGCCCTCCGGGGCCGCTCCCACGGTTTTGGAGGGCGAAGTCAGGCTTTTAAGCTCAGGGTGATCGTTTTCTAACTTTTCAAGCTCTCTAAGCAAAAGATCGTAAGCCGCATCGGAGATCTCTGGGTTGTCGAACTTAAAATAGAGGTCGTTGTGACGCTTGATTTCACTTCTAAGGAACCCGATTCTATCTTCGAGCTGGGTCATAGCCAGAGATCTCCTTAACGGCTTAAGAACTAGGCGCTAAAAAGAGAAGCGTCGGTGTGTGGTATAAATAAGCTAGCGATATATTTATCCATGTAGCCAGGGGTTTCGCTCAGCTCAAAGTTAGTCATGCTTTGCTTAATTTCGAAGGCCTTGCGCCATACCGAACCCGATAAGGCGGCCATAGAGGCTCCGGTTAATGAGCTATTGCCTATATAGGTAAAGCGTTCGACCGGTAGAAAGGGTAAAAGCCCTAAGGTAATGGCGTTTTCTATGTTAAGAGAGCGTCCAAAACCTCCGGCGATTATGACGCGTTCGAGATTTTTCATCTCTAGGCCAACTGATTCGACCAAGGTCTGATAGCCGGAAAACATGGCCCCTTTGGCCCGGATAAGGTTTTCCATATCTATTTCGGTTAAGACTACGTCGTGGTCAACTGAGTTTTGAGCATGAGGGCTAAGTAAGTACTCCCAGCCGTCCTCTCCTTGACGAATCAAAGGGGAAGAGCCTTCAACAAAACGGCCTTGTTTATTAATCACTCCGCCTCTAAAGAGTTCGGCGGCCACGTTAATTAGGCCCGAGCCGCAGAGCCCGGCCGGACTGACCCCTCCGATAACCCCGAGGTAATGTTTTTTCGTTTCCGGTTCGTAGAGAAAGTTTTCTATGGCCCCCGGAGCGGCTCGCATGCCGCAGCGCACTCCGCCGCCTTCGAAGGCCGGACCGGCCGAGCAGGCTGCGCAGGTCATCCAGTCTTTGTTACCAATGACTATTTCCCCGTTAGTGCCTACGTCGATAAAAAGGGTGAGTTCCGAACTTTGATAAAAACCAGAGGCCAAAACCCCTGATACTATATCTCCCCCCACGTAACTAGAAACCGAAGGGAAGACCTTAAGAACTGTCTGGGGCTTAAGTTGAAGACCGAGAGAGGCCGCTTTAAGCGAGGGCCAGCTAGAGGCCGCGGGGACGTAAGGGGTTAAGCGGATATATTTTGGTTCTACGCCAAGTAGTAAGTGGCTCATAGTGGTGTTGCCGGCCACCGTCATCAGGTAGGTCCGGTCGCGGTAGTTAGGGTAGTTATGCTCGTAGCGCTCAAGTAAGCCGTTAATAGTATCAACTACTCGGTTTTGGAGGCGCTTTAGGCCGTCTTGGCGTCCGGCGAAAACTATGCGGGAGATGACATCTTCGCCATGGGCAATTTGAGCGTTAAGATCGCCCACGCTTGGGAGAGCCTCCCCGGTTTGAAGATTAATTAACCTTGCCCAGACCGAGGTGGTACCCACGTCCACGGCTAGGGCGTAGTGGAGGGGCCCGTCTGAAAAGGGGTCAAAGGAGAGGATCCTTTTATGGGGAATCCGGGTAGGATCGTGGAGGGGTAGTTCATCAAAAACAGAGATCCATAGTTTAAAATCTCCGTCTCTAGCCGCCTTGGGCAGGCGCTTTAGGGCTGAAAGTTCGATGTCGTTATCGCTAACGTCTTTAGCTTTTAAGGCAACAGAGATCCTTTCTAGATCGCTTTGGTTATCGGTTGGAGAGGGAGGGGCAACGGAGATTTCTAGCCTAGTGACCATAGGATCGAGCTTTTCCACCTCGTAGGATTCCTCGGCCTGGGCCGCTTTTTTAAAAAAAGAAGCGTCGGCCCGAGAGTCTACTGGGATGAAGATGGTGGCCGGTCCCTCGACTTTGCTGCGGCAAGCTAGTCTTATGCCCTTTTGAAAGTCCTCGTCGCTAAGGTAGAGCCCAGGGCTAGCTTGTAATTGACCTTCTTTTAATTCGACTACGCAGCGTCCGCAGACGCCTTCGCCTCCGCAAGAGGCGTTTATGTGAATCTTACCCTTAGAGGCCACGTCTATTATCCTTTCGCCGGCCTCGGCCTCTAAGGTGATGTTTTCTGGTAAAAAAGTTATTTTAAACGTATCCATACTGAAAAAAAGCTCCTTAATTAGTTTGAATTGGGCCAGTCTTCTCTCGCTTGCGCCACCAGGCTCTCCGGGGTTTTCCAACGGCGGTGACACCACATCCATTGGTCGGGGTAGCACGAGATAAATTGACTCAAAAGGTCGTTGAGGAGTGTAGCCTCCGAGATAAGCCAAGAGCGGTCCGCCTGAGGCGGAGGAATTACACTCCTAACGATTTCGAAGACGTGGGCGAGGCCCTCTCGACGGCCAAAGAGGGTCGTCACTGCGGCACCGGTCTTAGCGGCCAGTTTCAACGGTCCAAGCGTGGTCAGAGCTGGTTTTCCCATCAAATTTAGACGGACGGCACTTTGGCCCAGGAGATCGGCTTGATCGAAGAGGGTGCCTAAAACGCCCCCTTGGCGAAGGAGTTTGAGCATGGCCCTGGCCCCGTCGCGTTTAAAAATAAAGCCGCCTCCGTCTTTAGTCCTGAGTTTTATTAGAAAGCGATTTACGGCTAGCGAAGATTGGTGACGGCCTATAGCCGTAAGCTTTCGGCTCAAGCTTTCGGCGATAACTTTAGAGGAAAGTTCCCAATTGCCGACGTGGCCGGTTAAAAATATCAGCCCTGGAGCCCGGCTCTCCTCGCTAGGAGGATTGGCTTTAGGAATATTTTCTTCGCCAATGATTCTATAAAGGCCTTTAAAGCTCTTTAAACCTCGGTGAGCTAAGCGAAAGCTTTCGGCAGCCGTCCGGCCAAGGTTTTCAAAAGAGCCTCTAGCCGTTTTTCTGATATTGAGGTCGGGCGGCAAGGCCTTGTTTTTAACTGCTTGGGTCAGGTTATCTATAGCTATTGACCTACGCCGTTTGGCCAGCCAAAAAAATAAGCCGCCTCCCAAGGCACCTATCCTAAGGCTTAGGCGGAGGGGCAAGTAGGCTAGAATAAAGCTTAACAGCCAAATTAGAGCGTAGAGTAATTTTGAATAGAGGCTGGTTTCATCTTCGGTTAGTAGCGCCATCGTCTTGGTTAAGGGGCCGCTGTCTCGTGGAGATTTGGAAAAATTAGAAGGAGAATTAAGCGACATTTTTTATGACGTCAGTAGGTTTCAGTCAGCCTACTAAATTTTAAGCGTAGAGAGCTAACTAAAAAAAAAATTGGTCACTCGGAGGTAAGCTTACTTAAAGGTTAGAGTCCTACCGAAGGCAATTTAACCTCCTATAGAGGTATCTAAAAATATACTCTTATATAATTAGAAAGTCAAGCAATAATTAGGAGTAGGGAAGGACTAAAATATATTATGTAGATTTAATAATTTTATATTTAAAATAAAAATTATTAAATCTATTATATATAACAAAATCGTAATTTATATTTATTTTAATGAGTATTTTTTTAGTAGTTATTATATGATATTGAAATTTAAATGATAAATTTTAGTATTTTGGTAGGGTAAGCGTCAAACCAGTGAGTTTTGGGAACGCCTTACGATTTAGATGTCAGCTTTTTCATAATAAGCGCACAATTGAGTAAGAATTGCTTAGTGGGCAATCTGTGACCTAGGCTAGCAATGCGATTAAGCCAACTTCGTCTACTGCTAACCTCTAAACTACTGGCTCGCCCGCTAACAAATAAAGGAGAAATGTGTTTGATAAAATTTTAACTCTGTTTGGTTAATAATATTATTTTGATCATTAATAAATTTAAAATTATAAAAAAACAAGGTTAATTATTCTTTTAACAAATTTAAATTAGCCTGTTATTGTATAAATTATCATCTGTTTTCTGTTAACTGTTCACAAGCCCTTCCAGGAGGTGCAGCCGTGCTTTGAGATTTGGGCAGCGCATTCTGGTTACCTTTAATCGATTTTTCAAATTGCGAGAGGAAGGCCAACCATTATTAGCCCATAATTGATCGAAGCGCAAAAAGTCACCTTATATGAGTCCTTAAATTTGTAACAGTGCCTTATTACTAGTTAATTTTTTTGACTATTTTGATTTTAAGAGGTTTTTGCGCTTCGATCATAATTAGTCGCCACTAAAAAAGGATAACACCATTAAATTACTTCATTTTTTTTAATTTGCTTTAATTTTAAGATATCGTTAAAATATGCTAAAATTTAATAATTTATAAAGACGGCTGA
>JAITQT010000476.1 GCA_031288745.1 Deltaproteobacteria bacterium | reverse complement strand
AATTCTCCTTTTTTAATGGTGTTTGCGCCAATTTATGTAAGGGTGATAATCGGTCAAAATTGGCTAAGCGGCTTGCTAGACTACACCATCGCCCAATTGCACAGCTGGCAAAATTTTCTTCTTTATTCTTAGATCTTAAATTATCTTACTCCCTAATGGTTGGCCAGCCTAAGAAATAGGGCCTTCGCGATGAAATTTTTAGCCAAAAAGTCCTTAGGTTGATTTGTTTTAGGCTATAAGGTAAAATTAAAAAGGTTAGCGGCCTAAAAAAAAGGCCTCCCGACCGCCTTTTCCGACGGCCGAAATATTGACAATGGGTCGCCGGTTTTTTTTAGGCTTAAGCTGACAAGAGCTATTTTTATTAAAAAAAAATTGTTAATTGATTTTTAATTATTATTAAAAGCGAACCTTAAATTAAATTTCTTGGAATTGGCTCGGACCGTTATTGGTCTTATAGTTTAATAGTCCCAAAGCTTTTTTTATTTACGGGAGTTTTAGTGGTTGATGCGTATATTGTTTGTCGATAGAGAGCCGGATTTTTTGGCCTCTTTAATCGTTGATTTGGAAAAAGAAGGTTTTTCCGTTACGGTGGTGGAAAACATTAGCGGGGTCCAAGCCTTTATCAAATCGCATAGCCTCCATTTTCTGGTGGCTGACAGCAATGTTTTAGTTGACCATTCCCTAGGGGCCGAGGTCCACGATATTTCGCCTCTAACCAGGCTCATCGTCTTAGCCTCTCGGCCAACACTTTTAGGCATGATCGAGGCTATTAGTTGCGGTATTACCGATTATCTCTCTAGGCAAACCTCAAGTTTCGGTCAATTAGTCGATACCATCTTAGAAGAGCGCGAGCGATTGGTGCGCTGGCAGTACGCCTTATTGAGTGAAAATTTGGGCTTAAAACAGGCTGAATTGGATACCCGGCCCAACCATTCTTCTGCTCAAGATATTGACTTATAGCTTTATAATTTTTTATTGCTAAAGTTTATCTTTTTAGTTTCTAAGAGATGATAAAATCATAACTTTAATCAAAGAGGGATGTACAATTGTTAGAAAAATCGGCCTTTTTCTAAAACATTGACCCTTCGAAAGGGTGGGTCCTCTTTGGCCGCCTTAGGCATTTAAATCGGCTTAATGCGGACTTTTTTATCAGAAACGCCGTAAAAATCAGTCCTTCAAAACTGAGAGATAAGGCGCAGATGAAGATGGGCTACCAAGCCAGCCGAGGAAGTAACTACACTTCTAAAGTGACTTGAAGGATTTTAACTTCTTTCTCCGTATTAATGCCCTTCCTTAACATGGAGGGTATGATGTCCACCGCCCGATTGCCTTTAAAGGCTCTTGTTTATAAAGGGCCCCTCTTTATTTCTTAGCGCTCTGCTTGGGTTTTAAACGGTCTGACTCTTTTTGAGATTATTAAAGAAGACTCTTCCTCCCTTTGATAGAAAACGAAGGTTTCTTTGGGTGAATTTATGACTTTCGATTCTGACAGGTTAAGCAAAATCTTAAATCAAGCCAGTCTCGACCTAGTTATGGTCTCTAAAGAAAATCTTTTGGAGCTAAGCGCCTTATTGGGCCATATCGATGAGCTAGGGCCGGCCTTTGAGCCATTAAACTCCCCTCTGCCTAATCCGATTATCAATAGTATCTCAGAGTTGCTTAAAGCATTGATCTTAGATAAAGTTATTGAAAGCGACAATTTTATTGATTTAATCGGCCAAGGCTTAAGCTTATTAGAGGAACTTTCTAGGTGTCTTCTAGTCGATTCCCCTTTCCAAGGCGACGCCGATGGTTTTCTTAAAAAAGCCTCTTCACTCCTTTCTTTAACAGAAGATTCTTTAGATTCAGCTGAAACGCTCCAAGATCAAGGGTCTTTGGAGGAAGAGGTCTCAGAGGAGAGTTCAGATTTTGAAAAGTCGCCTCTTAAGCCTCTCCGAGGCCCCAAGCCAGGGGAGGCCTTCCGGCCCCGTAAGAAAGGCGACTCGGTGGCTTTCATAGTGCCCACCCCCACCCAAGCTCGCCGCACCGCTCTGTTAAGCACTCAAAAATTAACCGTTGATTATTTTAAGGCCGAGATCGTCGGGGCTCTAGAAAACCTCCAAATGAAGTTGGTGAGCGTAGAGCAAAAAAGCGATCCCGTTACGGCCATAATCGAAACTGTGCCTCGCTTTAGGGCTATCTTGGGCGGCTTAAGTCTTCTTGATCTTGACGAACTAGCTAGACTTACCGCTGACACCTTAGGCTTAATTGATTACGTGGCTACCGAACAGGTACCCCATTCAACCATGGTCACCGATATCCTCCTTAAGGCCTGCTCATTTCTTATCTCCGGTCTAAACACTTTAGCCATCAACCCTGACGGGCGCTCTTGGTCGATTTCTTCTAAGTGGTCTACCCCAGAATTGGCCGAACTTAAGGAGAGCCTCTGGGCCGCCCGTCAAGGTATATTGACCTTAAGCCCGCCGGCTGTGGTTTCGGCCGGCTCGGGGGCCTTAGTTCATGCTAAACCCAAAAAACTGGGTGAAATTTTAGTTGAAAAGGGTTTAATATCCGAAGGCGACTTAGGCGGGCTCATCTTGGCTCAAAAGACGGTTAGAAGCATGCGCCTAGGTGAAATCTTGGTGCAAGAAAACTATATTACCGCTTCAGAGCTGCAAGAGGCCTTAGAGCGTCAGAATGGAGAAGATAGAGGGCGGCGCTTAGGGGAAATACTAGTTACTATGGGTCTTTTGGAGCACGAGCACGTTGATAAAGCCCTAAAGATTCAAGAGGGCCTTAAGGAGACGAAGCTTGGGGAGATCCTCTTAAAGCAAAAGATAGGGGCCCCAGATAAAGTGGCGGCGGCCTTGCGTGAGCAAAAGCAGAGCGAGGGTTTGAGCCTTACGGCGACAGCTAAAACCGCAGCTCATACAGTTAAGGTGGAAACTAGTAAGCTTGATGGTCTAATTGATTTGGTGGGCGAGTTGGTCATTACCCAGTCACTTATTACTTCCAATGAAGCCATAAAGTATCTTAAAGAGCAAAAAATCAATAAGGATTTGGCCCAAGTCTCTCGCATTACTTCCGAACTCCAAAGAAACGCTATGAGCCTAAGAATGGTTCAGATAAATAACACCTTTCGCAAAATGAACCGTTTGGTGAGAGATTTAGCTCATAAGTTTGAAAAAGACGTGGACTTTCAAACTATAGGCGATGACACTGAGATAGACCGCAACATGGTTGAATCTCTTTACGATCCCCTGGTCCACATGATTAGAAACTCTCTCGATCACGGCCTAGAATCGCCTAAGGAGCGATTGGCTAAAGGAAAATCCCCCAAAGGCCAGCTGACCCTTAAGGCCTACCATCAGGGCGGTAACGTGGTTATCGAACTAAGTGACGACGGAAGAGGGCTTGATATTGAAAAAGTGTTGCAAAAGGCCGCCAGCTTAGGGCTAGTTAATCACGGCGAAAATCTTTCCACCACAGCCATACACAATCTTATCTTTCAGCCGGGCTTTTCCACGGTCGATCGGGTCACTGAGATTTCCGGGCGCGGGGTGGGCATGGACGTGGTCAAAAAGTCGGTCGAACTTATGCGTGGTAAGGTTGATTTTTTTTCCGAACCCGACAAAGGGGCCACTTTCATTATTCGCTTACCGCTAACTTTAGCTATTATCGACGGCATGATCGTTAGAGTGGGAGAAAACCGCTATATCCTTCCGACTATATCTATCAATCAATCCTTTAGACCTAAACCTGAGGAATACTTCACCGTTAAAAATCAAGGTGAGATGATTAAAGTCCGTGATAGACTACTGCCTTTGCTTCGTTTGGACCGCATAGTTTGCGTCGACGGGGCCGAGGCTGATCCAGCCAAGGCCTTGGTGGTGGTGGTGGAAAACGAAGGGCAAAGACGCTGCCTTTTAGTTGACGAAGTGCTCGGTAAGCAAGAGGTGGTTATTAAATCCCTCGGTGAGCGCTTAAAGTACGTGCGCACCTTAGCTGGGGGCACCATCTTAGGTGACGGCAGAGTAGGCTTAATTCTTGACATCAACGGATTATTTGAGGTCGATGGGACCTCTGGAGGCCCTCCTGGGGCCATGACGGCGGCCTCCAATTGGGAGATGGACGACGGCTCTTGGAGCTAATTATCCCAGCGGGCTTTTAGCCAATAATATTTATTGTTGTTTTTTTCTTTATACGTTAATTGCCGAAAATCCCAAGTTTTAGGGAGTTGGCCTAACCGAGGCTGGTTTACTTTTTCAGCCGTTTGATGGGTTATTTATGAGCGCCGGGTCATCTGTGGAAGCCAATAAATTAACGTCCTTGGGGACTAATAAGCTATCGGTGGATCATTCTAGGGATTTAAAGTTTCTTCAATTTGAACTAGACAATGAATTCTACGGCTTAGATATTTTAAAGATAATGGAAATTAATGGCATGATGGACATTACCGCCGTGCCTCAAACGCCTAGGTTTCTTAAAGGGTTAATTAATCTTCGCGGTAAGGTTATCCCGGTTATCGACCTTAGGCTTAAGTTTGGTTTACCAGAGCAAGCTTACACCGAACGGACCTCCATTATCGTTATTGAGTTTAAGACCGCCAAAGGCGTGACCCAAATAGGCATCTTAGTTGATAAAGTCTCTGAGGTTATAACTATTAACGAAACCGAAATAGACCCGGCCCCGGAGTTTGGCACTAGGCTTAAGAGCGAATACATTAAGGGTATGGCTAAAACTAAAACTCACGTCATTATTATTTTGGATATAGAATTGATTTTGACCGACGAGGACCTGACTTTTGGGCCTGGCTCAGCGGTCGTGGAAGAAGTCCCCCCCACAACCGCCTGATATATTTTAATTTTTTAGCAAGGAGTTCTTTGTTTGGGCTAAGCTCAATGATAAGAAATTTTAAAGGCAGCGGATTATCATATGGCCGTCGAACGAAAAGTAATTTTTACCCAACCAGAGCTAACCGACGCCGAATACCAGACTATTGCTAATTTTGTCCACAAGGCCAGCGGTATTAATTTATTGGACGGAAAAAAAGAGCTGGTCCGGGCCCGGCTAACTAAGCGCATAGCTCAGCTGGAAATGAAAAATTTTAAGACTTACTTTCAGTATGTTTTAAAAGACGCTTCTGGTGACGAGCTGGTCTTTCTTTTAGACGCCTTGGCCACCAATTTGACAAGCTTTTGGCGAGAGCCACAGCATTTTGATTTTATGGTTAAGACTCTTTTACCTGAACTAGAGGTGAGGAGAAAAAAGTCGGGTGGGGGCGGGCCTCGATTAAGAATTTGGAGCGCGGCTTGCTCTTCCGGTGAAGAGCCCTACACCATCGCCATGGTGGTGATGGAAAAGAGTTCTTATTTTGCTAACGGAGGCGATTTTAGGATTTTAGCTACCGATCTCTCAACTAAAGTTTTAAACGTGGCTAAAAGGGGGCAATACGGCCCTGAGAGCGTTAAAAATATCCCTCCGACCGCCCTTCACGCCTTTATGAACAAAATGGAAGCCGAAAGGGGTGGCCACCTATACGTAGTTAAGCCTGAGGTTAGACGCATCATTAGCTTTCGGCGCTTTAACCTCATGGATGACATGCCTTTTAGGGGACCTATGGATCTGATTTTTTGCCGTAACGTTATGATCTATTTTGACCGCGAGACCATCGGGAAATTGATTAACAAATTCTATAATTTGTTGGAATTGGGCGGATATCTCTTTATCGGACATTCTGAGAGCCTATCGGGTTTGGAGCATAAATTTCAGTACGTCGCCCCTTGCATCTACCGTAAGAGCGCACGTTAAAGGGGCCTAAGGCTTAAATTTTCGGGGGATTTTTGTTTATGATTAGAGTTCTGGTGGTCGACGATTCGGCCATTGTCAGAAAGATTTTTACCGAACAACTCTCTCAGGCCAAAGATATAGAAGTGGTGGCCACCGCCCCCGATCCATTCGTTGCTAGAGATAAGATTAACGAGCTTAATCCCGACGTGGTGACGTTGGATATAGAAATGCCTCGTATGGATGGCATTACTTTTCTTAAGAAAATCATGGCCAACCGCCCCATGCCGGTTATTATCGTTAGCTCTTTGACTCCTAAAGGTAGCGCTATGGCTTTGGAAGCTATGGACTGCGGGGCGGTTGAGGTCTTAGCCAAACCCGGGGGCTCTTTTTCCGTTGGCGAGATGGGGGCTCAGTTAGCTGAAAAGATTAGGGCAGCCTCGAGAATTAAAGTTCTTAAGCGGATGCCAAATCGCGAAAGCGGGGCCATGGCCTCTATTAAAGGGGCCATAACCCAAACCACCAATAAGGTTATCGCCATTGGTTCTTCTACCGGAGGGACCGAGGCCTTAAGAGATATCTTAACTAGGATGCCGCCCGATTCGCCTGGCATAGTGGTTGCTCAGCATATGCCGGCCAACTTTACCAAGGCCTTCGCCGATCGTTTAAACGGGCTGTGCCGCATTCAGATCAAAGAGGGGGCGGCCAACGATTCAGTTTTGCCCGGAACCTGCCTGATTGCCCCGGGTAATTTTCATATGCTTTTAAAGCGCAGCGGGGCGAGGTATTTTGTGGAAGTTAGATCCGGGCCTATGGTTCATCACCAAAGGCCGGCTGTGGACGTTTTGTTTAAATCGGTGGCCAAGTACGCCGGGGCCAACGCTGTGGGCGTGATTTTAACCGGCATGGGGTCCGACGGGGCCGAGGGCATAAAGGTGATGAAGCAGGCCGGGGCTAAGACTTTAGCCCAGGACGAGGCTTCCTGCATAGTTTTTGGCATGCCCAAGGAAGCTATTAAGACCGGCTGCGTCGATAAGGTCGTTTCGCTACGCAACATGCCCCAGAGCATTCTGGACATGGTTTAAAAGCCCTATGATCGAAGAAAAACAAGACTTGTTGGTTAAAGCTAAGAACGGTTTAAGAAAAAAAAATCGGACCGTTAAAGCCCAAGACCAGGATTTATCCTTGGAGTCTAAAGAGGCCACTTGCCTTGATTTAGCCTCAGGCTTATACCATCCCGAGCATTTTTCGCTAACCTTGCGCTCAGAACTTAGCCGTATGGAGCGAACCGAAAAGCCTTTGGGGCTAATGATTATTAAGCTCTCCGACCCGGCCCCCGAGCACTTTAAGGCTTTGGGCGCTTTTTTTCATAGCCTCCTGAGCCCTTTAGATCTGGCCGCTCGCCTAAGTTTAGATGAAGCCGTCGTTTTGCTCCCTGAGGCCAATCGCGACCGGGCCTTAAGGCTGATAAAGGCTCTCGAAGAGGCCTTCGATAGCCCCGAGGGGCCGCTGGGGGAAGCGCACGGCTTTGGGATGGTCTTGGTTAGGCCGTTTGATGGCTTAGGCGAGGAAGAAATTTTAGCTTCGGCTAGAATTAAGTTTCGTTCGGCCTCCGAAGTGGAGGCGGCCATGTTCCAAAGGGGCGGACCTTGGGCTGAGGTTAACACGGCCGTGGCCGCAGCGGAAAGGGAGAGTCTTTTTAGCGGCTTTAATAGCCTATCGAGTTTTATTTAAGACTTTGTGTCCGTTCCAAGAGAGAACGCTGCGGTGCCAAGCCTATTGAAAGGGACGGCACATACCGCAGCAATTTAGCCCCCTATAGGAGCTTAGTAATTTTAACATTAATCCAAGTTAAAATATATGGTTGGAGCAGAAAGCTAAGTAGAAACGTTAAAAGAACTAATGTTAAGAGCTTAAGGGTATGCTAAAACTTAATTACAACTCGAAAGTCGCTACCAGCCGCAACGTGGGGAAAAAAAATACTTGGAGAACTGGTACAAGACTTTAAAGCGGAAGCCCGTAATGGGCGGCAATTGCGCCTTTATTAAGGAAGCGTCGTCAGCTGTGGGGCGTTTTTTTTCAGTTCGCTCTTAGGGTTATACTAACGAACCTAAATGATTTTCCAGACTGGCTTCAGGGCTTATTGGTTGGATGATTTGGTTCAAAATATTTAGGTCTACGGTTATGAGAGATGAGGTGCCAAAAAGGTTTTACGTAAAGTGGAAAATGTTATCGTTCATGGCTATAGCCGATTATAGTCAAGGCTTTTTCTAGGGAAGGCCGGATCTTAAGAGGCTATGGCTATAGGCAGGGCTGATATTTGATAGGCTAAGTCGGCTAGGCGGGAGATTAGCGGCCAAGGCAGGAGGCTAAAGAGCTTAGACGATTTGGTGAACTTAAGATTTTTTAATATTTTAAATTTTATAATATCCGTAAAGCCATTGAAATAGCTTGCAGGAAGTATGGTAAAACCAGCTCTACGCATAGCCTCGGCCAGGGATTGGGGCGTAAAGAAACTTACGTGTAAATCAGGGCAGTCGGCGTAAGCCCAGCTTTGTAAGTTATTTTTTAAAAAGGGAGCGGCGTTTCCTGTGGTTAAAAATAAAAGGCCGTTAGTTTTCATTAGAGGCCTAATTTTTTTTAAGAAATCTAAAGGGTCTGAGACATGCTCGATTACTTCGATGGCGGTTACGAAATTCCAGCTCTCTGGTTTTAATTGGTCTTTGGAGAGGAAATATTGTTCGTAGTGGTTTAGGTTGTTAGTTAAAGTCTTATCGGTCTTATTATCAATATTTCCATAGGGCTCGTAGCCAAAAATATTAAAATCACGTTCGCGTCCATGGCGAACTAGGCCTCCTAGACCGCAGCCGTAGTCTAACCAGGCGGCTTTAGGCGAGATTAAATTTAATTTCTTTAGAGTCTCAAAGATTCGTTCTAATCCTTTCCATTCGTATTGGCGAATGGTCAGCGAAGGGTTATGCGCCTCAAAGGCATAATTAGCTAAAGGATCTGGTCCCAGACCATTGTAATAATCGTGGCTATAAATCTGCTCGTAGTCAGTCCTGGGCTCGGTAACAAAAGAAAAACTACAATTTGGGCAGTGATTTATAGTATATGTTTTAAAAACTCGTTTGTCTCCAGTTTTTTCGCAAAGTTTATAAGTTTTGCTATTACAAATGGGACATTCTATATCTGTAAGAGTCATTATTTTATTTATTATTATTAGTAGTAAATTGTTTTTTATTCAAGTTTTTTATAAAATAATATATTTTTATGGTTTTAGTATGGTTGAGCTGATATTTCCCAGTCCCTTTGAAAAAAATACCTTTTGTTCTTGGTCTGGCGATTGTTTTGACCATGGTTCGCTAGTTTTGGAATATCCAATGCCGCGAAGTCCAATTGGTTGGAATGATCAATTAACTGATTTCCATGAGCAACTCGAAACAACCATATCTGCCATTGATAAAGCGTCATATGAGAGCGCCTTTGAACAATGTTCTATAGCGGTGAACAAACTGCTGAAGAATTATAAGCCAGTTATTTTAGAAATTGGCTGTTTAAGTGGTCATTTATTGAGAAAATTACGTAAATCATTTCCAGATACCTTTGTTTGTGGAGCTGATATTATAGATAAACCGTTACAACGCCTGGCTGAGAATTTAAAACAAGAAGGGATACCGACTCCTCTTTTGCGCTTTGACCTGGTAGATTGCCCCTTACCAAACGACTCAGTAGATGTTTGCCTAGCTCTAAATGTTTTGGAACATATAGAAAATGACAAAATTGCTTTGCAAGAAATATATCGTATCCTAAAAAACGACGGGGTGTTTATTTTCGAGGTTCCCAATTCACCCTCTCTTTTTGACGATTATGATAGAGAATTATTTCACTATCGTCGATATAAAGCTGACAGTTTAAATAATATATTAATAGAAATAGGGTTTAAAAAAATAAAATCATCATATTTAGGTGTTTTTTTATATCCACCATTTTTTGTTATAAAAAAAATAAGACGTTTTATTTTTAATATAAAAAATATTTTTAAGAGTATAAACTCAAAAAAAACTAAAATAAACAAAAAAGTAGGGCCATCTCCCTTAACAGCTAAATTAATTATACTAAGTTCATGTTTCTTTTGTAAATATCTTTTAGCGATTGAACTTTATTTAGGTAAGTTTGTTCGTTGGCCGTTTGGAATCAGATGCCTTGGAGCTTATAAAAAATAGTGTTGATGGTACTAATAAAAAATAATAATATTTTTAAATTAACCAATTTTTAAGATGTAACTTTATAAAATAACTTTTAACTTTATCGTAGTTTTTTATTAATATCCATGTCCATCCAAATACCAAATAAAAAACATTGAAGACCTAATGTTACTGTAAATAGAAATATAATTAAAGTAATTTCAGGCATTTGTTGCTGTTTAATTAATAGATAGATCAATCTTAAAAAAAATATAAAACCCAGCCCCATCAGGCTCAGGCCAAAGGCGATAAATAGAAACAACGGGTGGGCGTTGCGGAGCATATATTTTTTCCAGAGCCGCCAGGCAAACATTTTAATTAACAATCGAGAGATAGGCCAAAGTACCTGCCGAGGCTTAAAGCCGCTGGTCTCCCCTATGTTGTAGACGGGCCTTATGGGCGCGTCTCTAACTTTCATATCTTCGATGTTCAGACGCACTAGGATGTCATTGGGCTGCCCATAACGCTTATACATCTTATCCCAATCAATGGCCTTAAGGGCTTTAAGGCCGATAACCGCATAGCCTGTTTGGGAGTCGGCTATATGCCAATAGCCTGAGGCTATCTTAGTTAGAAAAGATAAGATGGCATTGCCAAAGAATCTTACTTTAGGAATTAAATTATAGGCCTCTTCGTAGACTAGGCGGTTACCTTTAGAGTAATCAATTCCATCTTGGGCCACTGGATCGCAGAGGGCGGGTAGATCGGCTGGATCCATTTGCCCATCTCCGGCCATAACTGCGGCCATGTCGATTTGATTATCTCGCGCCCATTTGTAGCCAGAGGCAATGGCCCCGCCCACTCCTTGATTTATTTCGTGTTTAATAAGCTCCACTCTAGAGTCGGCTTGCTTAAGTCTTAAAGCCTCACCGCTGGTGTCGTCGAGGCTTTTGTCGTCGATTATAACAATGTAATCCACGAAATCAGGCATGGTCTTAACTACTTTGGAAAGTAGCTTTTCTTCGTTATAAGCTGGTACCACGACAGCTAGGGTCTTATTTTTATACATAATCTTATTTTGTGTCCGTTCAAATATGTGAACGTTTAAGGGCCCGTTCTCAAGAAAGAACGCTGCGGTGCCAAGCCTATTGAAAGGGACGACACGTACCACAGCAATGTAGCCCCCTATAGGAGCTTAGTAATTTTAACATTGATCGAAGCGCAAAAACCTCTTAAAATCAAAATAGTCAAAAAAAATTAACTAGTAATAAGGCTCTGTTACAAATTTAAGGACTCATATAAGGTGACTTTTTGCGCTTCGATCAACATTAATAAAAGTTAAAATATATAGTTGGATTAGAGAGCTAAGTAGTCGCCACTAAAAAAGGATAACACCATTAAATTACTTCATTTTTTTTAATTTGCTTTAATTTTAAGATATCGTTAAAATATGCTAAAATTTAATAATTTATAAAGACGGCTGA
>JAITQT010000470.1 GCA_031288745.1 Deltaproteobacteria bacterium | reverse complement strand
GACGGGCTTGGCCTCGGGCACAGACTTTGCCTCGGTTGTTGAAAAGTTAGTAGCTATCGAAAGCCGAACTATCACCCGTCAAGAGACTTGGAAGGCGGAATGGGAGAGTAAGCTTACGGCCATAACCGCGCTTAACTCCAGATTAGTTTCTCTTAAACTAGACGCTGAAAGTAAAGATATTAGAAGCGAACTCTTAAGCCGGGCAGCCTCCGTATCAGATGAAAAAATAATGAAGGCCGTTAACACTTCCACCGCCCCTTTAGGCTCTTACGATGTGGAAGTGGGCCAAAATATCCAAGAAAAGCTAGCCTCCCGAAGCTTTCTCCCCTCTGAGCAGACTTTTGGTTCATTGGCCCAAACCATAACCATTAAAATGGGAGACGATCCGGCTAACGCCCTAACTCTCACCTGCGTCGCTAGACCCGGGACTTATACCCCCCCTGCGGCTGGGGAGTTTTACGAGGGTTCCACTTTAGAAGAAATCAAAGAGGCCATAAACGTGACCGCCCAGGCGGCCAGCCCTGCGGTAACCGTTAAAGCTAGCGTCTTAAACGATAAGAAAAGGATGGATGGTGCCACTGAAGTAACTTCCCAAAGACTGGTTCTAACCGCCACCGTCGGGGGGGCGGCTAATAAGATAACAGTTGAAGAGGACGCCAGCTTAAACTTTGGGCATACCTATATAGACGACCCGGTCTACACCTCTTATTTAGGCTCTAACGCTGTAGTTAAAATAGCCAATAAAAACGCTTACTCAGGTCAAGTTAATAAAAGCGTCACCTTCGCCGCTGTCAATAGCGGTACCTTAGGTATAGACGACATAGTCCTAAACTGGGCCGACACTGAAGGTCACTCGGGTAAGATTACCATCACCGCCCAAGAATATCGAGATAACCCTACCAAAGAATTCGACATTATTCAGGATCTTAAAATCTCCTTCGCCGGACCTGACGCCGACGGTGACGGCGTAGAAGATAGCGCAGGGCGCTTTATCCAGTACGAGTCATTCACTATCGACTGTCAAGCCCCGACCCTTCAAAAGGGTCAAGACGGAGGGTTGGCTCAAACAGCCAAGGTGGTCCACTCTGGCGTATCCGATCAGATTAGCCCAATTCACATCGGCTCAACCGCAGGTACTTTCACTTATAAGTACCAAGGAGTAGAGCACTCCATTACCGTAACCGATAGGATGAGCTTGGGCACTTTGGCTAACCTTATTAATGAAGCCTCCGATAACCCGGGCGTCACCGCTTCAATCGTTAACGACGGTCAAGGCACCTCTACCTCGTACCACTTAGTGCTAACCGGCTCTCACACCGGGGCCGAGTCGGCTATCGAAATAGTTGATACCTCCTCAACTTCTCGCATCACCGGCTTTAGCACTGACAAACTCTCATTTACCATAGCTCGCGAAGCCACCAACGCTATGATTAAAGTCGATGGCTTTCCAGCTGGTGAGGATAATTGGGTCCAAAGGAACAATAACGAAATTGGTGACGTCATCGAAGGCGCGGTCATTACTCTCACCGGGGTGGGTAAATCCACTTTGACCGTTAGTAACGATCCGACCGCCATGGCCCAGAAAATTGCTCAATTAGTCGAATCAATAAATTTTTGTAAAACTTATATTGTTGAAAACACTAAATGGGGAGAATCAAATCTAGAAGTTTCAACCACCGAAACTGGGGAAGTGGTTACTAGTAGGCAAAACGCTAACGGCATTATGATCGGTAACTACGGCTTTCAAATCTCCCAGACCTTTTTAGATGGCTTTATGAATACGTCCATCGTGCCCTTCGCCCAAGATCCCTCGCTGACGACCAAGGAGAAGTATGATAAGAGGGTGCAATTTTGTGAGGAAAACGGTTTACTCTACACCACCCTCTCTGAAATTGGCATTACCTCTGACCCCGAAAATCAAGGCCTCTATAAAGTTGAACAAAATAAATTACTCGAAGCTATTCAGAAAAATCCCGAGGCCGTTATTAAGCTCTTTACCTTCGAAGGAAGTTTTCTAGATAAAGACGCTCAAGGGAAAACTATCACGGTGGAAGTTTCCGGGACAGCCAAGAAAATCGCTCTTGAAACGGCCAAACTTACCAGCGAAAACGATATCACCGATAAAAACGGCAACGTGATCCAGCAAGGTAAGGGCATCATGATTACCTTGCAGCAGAACTATCAGAGCATTATTGAAAACATCAACGCCAAGATAGCTAGAGAAGAGCGCCGCATAGAAGCGGTTAGACAACGGTTAACCGACCGCTTTAATAGACTTGAGACCGCTCTCCAGACCCTGCAAGATAAGCAATCGCAGCTAGAATCTTCAATCTCTTCTCTTTCTAGTAATTCTTCAGAATAAAAATAACTAAAGTAAGTTATTATTCTATTAAATTAAAGATTATATAATCATAATACTAGATTTTAATTAGTGTTTTTTTGATTTTTTATTGATTCTATAGTTTTTTACCCGGCCTATTTAAAGTTATTAGCCTTAAGGATAACTTAACCAGGCCTTCACCTTAATGAGGACACCACAATGAACGCCTACGGCAGCGAAATTTACAAGCAGACCCAGGTCACCACCGTGGACAAGGGGCGGCTAATCATCATTCTTTACGAAGGGGCTATTCGTTTTATTAGGGAAGCTATTAAAGCCCAAGAAAATGGCGATATCCCCTTAAAAGCCTCTTCCATCAATCGAGCTCTCGATATTATCGCCGAACTCAACCAATCGCTCAACATGCAGGAAGGCGGAGACATTGCGGTTAACCTAAGGCGCATTTATAAGTTCTGGAACGATCACCTACTTAAAGCCAAGGTCAGCCGCGACGGTCAGGGCCTAAGCGACGTCGAGAGCATGATGATCTCCTTAGCCCAGGCCTGGCAAGTAGTATGTCAGGACCCCGAGGCCGCCAAGGCGACCCCAAAAGAGGACCCGACCGCCCTGTCGCATACAGCGGCGAGGACCCTTTAAGAAACTAGAGCATAGGTTTAACCTCTTGTTTGGGGTTGAACCTTTTAAGCCTTTAGCCCTCTTTAAAGGCTAGCTCAGCTTATGCTCCTATTAGCCTAACTAGACGAGGCCCAATTAGCTTAGCTGTAACCTTTCACAAAGTTTTTTTCCCCACGTTGCGGCTGGAAGCGACTTTCGAGTTGTAATTAAGTTTTAGCATACCCTTAAGAGCTTAACACTAGTTCTTTTGAGGTTTCTACTTTGCTCTCTGCTCCAACCATAAATTTTAACTTGGATTAATATTAAAATTACTAAGCTCCTATAGGGGGCTGCATTGTTGCTGTATGTGTCGTCCCTTTCAATAGGCTTGGCACAACAACGTTCTCATTTATGAATTGGCCCTTAAACGTTCACATTTGTGAACGAACACACAAAATTTTTGTTGGTGCTAGAAAAATTTGTCCACACATAAACGGTTAAATGTGGCCAATTAATGACGGAAAACTTGTCCACGGTCTAAACGATATTTAAGTTATTTTTCCCCTAAAAGTAAATCTTTTAGCCCCAGACTAAGATTGTTGTAAAACTGAACCAGAATGGTCTCCTTTTTACTGGTAATACCTAGCTGGCCCATATTTTCCGTCTTTTTTGGGGAATAGGCTTTATTGGACCGGTTTTCCGTCATTTTTTGACAAAATATACAGTCTATATCTTAACAAAATTGATTGTCTCAAACAAAAATTCAAATGGCCAATGGTCGTTTCGATATGATGGTAGAACCTAAAAGCTCGGTCAGCCTTTACTAGCGAAAACTAAGCCAGGCAAACCCAAAGCTAGGAAAGCCTTATCTAGCTAACCCATGCTCGAATAATAAGGGCTAGGCTAGAACTCAAAAAACTTAAACCGCCTCAGCTTAGATTCCCGCCCTAACTTTTACTCGCCGCTTAGCCTTCCCATAGGCTGGCCATTAATTTTTCAAGTTATTAGTTTTTGGCTTTTGACTTCGTACTTACTCGTTTGTTTTGACCTCCTTTTTTAACTAGTCCCTTGGGCTAGCTTTTAGAACGAAATTTTGTTTAAAATATAATTATTTAGCTTAAAATTTTATGTTTTTAAGCTAAATTAGCTTTTGTTAATTTTATCTAATAAATATCACCTAAATTAAAAGCCAGCCTTAAGGTGCCGTTTTAGGCCTTGAGCTGGTTTTTTTCTTTTCTATTTTACTTGAGTAAAAAAATCTAAAATAACCTTATTACTTTGATATTTTAAATTTGGCCCTTCTATGATTATTGTGAAATATGGGTTATGTTATATTTTTTTTTTCAAAAGCCCTATTAACGCCTTTTATAAAAGAGCTATTTCTTAAACTCCCTTAATATATAGGGGTTTCGCTGATAAAGCAAAGTGAGCCTTTTTATTGTCTTCTATCATAAATTAAATTTAATATTCGTCCGAGAGAAAATAGTCGTTTAAACCCGGTATAATACGGTTATATTGTTCCTGAAAAATTACTTCATACAATATATTGTTCGTCGGTTGGCTATGAGGCTATTGATTAAATTTTAGCCATTAGGTTAGGCCTAAGACCCTAATGAAATCCTTTAGCTAAGAGATCCTAGTTTATGGTTCATCAAGATCTAAATTTAAATTTATTATATATTTAATATAGTTACTTTAAATTTTACTGAACCAATTATTTTCTCTTAACCTTCTGCCTAGCCTATAGTTTCTCAACCGGAGAACTGGCCTTGAGGTTAAGAAAACATAAATCTAGACTGCCCAAATGGGTCTTTATTACTAAACTCATTTTCTGTCTCTCTTTGGTCTTAGCTAATACGCCAGGCCTATGGTCCATAAAAGCCCTGTAAGGGCAGTAAGGTTTAGACCTTTTATAAAATGGTGCTGAAAATGCCCTTACAGCCCCTTTGAACTAGCCTAAGAGCCCTAAGCAAATTTAAAGTAAGAAATAACTGTGACCCTTACGCCAAGGCCCTGGAAGGCTTTACTGATAGGTTTTTGGAGGGTTTTAGCGGGAGATAAAATTTAAATTCATCTCTCTCACCAAAGGCTTTTAAAATCATCTTGGAGAAGATTTAAGAGGGGCTAAGCTTGGGGAGCTATTTTTCGCTTATAAGCTTTGGCTGATAAGAGGCCGCGCTCTAGTCTTGGGCTAATTTTCCTCTTTTTTCGAATGGGTTGATTAAAATCGAATTTGCGGTTATCTTTATCAATGATGAAGAGTTCCTTTTTTGATAATTTTATTCATTATGGTCCGAAAGTCTTATGGGGCTGCGACTTAAAGGCGCTAGCAAAATAGGGGGATAATTTGGGGTATAGTCTTCCTTTTGCCTATAAATTACTTGTAATTGTTGCTTTTTAAGGAGGCACAAATGAGATATTTCTTAATCTTAGGCCTTATCGTCCTATTGGGAGCTTGTCAGCCTCAAGGTCAGAATGCTGGAAACGCCGCCATTAATCATGGCACAAAAAACCCTAGCCCTTGTCCGGCTAAGGCCTTAAAAGGCGATAAGCCCGACCCCAGTCAGGCCTGGTTGGGCCAAAGCATAGGGCAACTTATGGCCATCTGGGGTAAGCCTAGGCAAATTTATCCGGCCCAAGAAAGAGCCGGCTTTTACGATTATGTTTTTCAATACACCACTAACATCGGCTCAGACGCCCAAGGTAGATTCTTTGACTATCCCTACTATGGCTACTACGGCTACGGCCCCTTCTACGGCTTTGGACCGCACGGCTACTGGCGTCATTGGCCCTTCTCTGATTTTGATACTGTCCGCAAGGTTTCTTGCGTTGCTATAGTGAGGGTGGATCAAAACAGAAATGTAAGTTGTCTAAATTTTAACGACGAGAGACTATGCGCTAAAATTTCTCCTTTTAGCCCTCCCAAGCCAGGTCCCCAGTAACCCCCCTCCCTAAAGAAAGGGGTTTGTAAAAACCCTCGGCTGGCCTAGGGTACACTAAGTCCGCTAAGTTGTCTTAGAGGTTAAAGACCAACAGCGCTATCCTTTTCACTCTCACCCTCTTAAAACTAGAGGTTGATACGGGAAAGTAAGTCCGAAACGAACCTGAACTCAGCCAGGATATCCACACTTACGAGGTTAAGGTTCAATCAGGTCCATGAGGGCTTGTTTCAAGGAGTAAAACTTAGTTCGCTCTTAGTCGTCGTCTCATAGGGGCGACGGTTAGGACTAATCTTATCTCACTTTTCAGACTAAAAAGGAGGACGCCTTTGCTCCCCTGGTTAACCCAGGGTGCTCCTGGCGATAAAGAAGTGAAAAAAAACATTATCTTAACGGCCTTCGTTTTAACTGTTTCTATTTTGGTCTTCTCTGGCTGCTATTACGACCCGGTTAACGTAAACCCGGCTCAGGCTACTAAATATAGCCTCGACACTTTAAACGCCAACCTTAGAGGTCCTGCGGTCAATTTACCAAAAGGTCCGGTCACGCTTACCGGCTACGTCGTCTCCCAATATCAGGGTGTACGCTACCCTATGGTTTTAGGCCTTAGTCAGAGTGCCGGGCACCCCAAAAACAAGGCCCCTGAAATAGTCTGGTGCCTCTTTGAAGAGTTGCCTCCAGGGCCCTATCTCTCTCGCGGAACCTTAATTACTGTAGCCGGTCTTTTAGATCGCTCCTCCGCCTCCGATCATATAGTGTTGACCGCAGCCACTTTGGTTCAAGTTATTAAGCCATAAAAGGCGAGTTAAATAGCGGCCAGAATAGAATTTGGATTAATGTTAAAATTATTAAGCTCCTATAGTGGGCTACATTGTTGCGGCATGTGAATTCCCTTTCAATAGGCTTGGCACCGCAACGTTCTCTCTTGTGAACGGGCCCTTAAACGTTCACATTTAGGAACGGACACGCTCTACTGTTAGACTAAAATTTAGGCTATCTAAAAAGAAAAGACCCCCGAACATCATAAAGATACGGGGGTCTTTAAATTCTAAACTAAGCTGAATAATGCTTAGAAAGCAACCGTCAAAACGCTTGCCCAAGCGAAGGTATCGCTGGGGCGCATATCAAAGCCTATAATCTTATAGGCATTACCGTTAAACATGTAACCAAATTGGGTCTCAAAAGAAAGGTTATCAAGAAGTTGAAGCTGTATGCCCAGATCAATTTCAAAACCTAGATCTTTACCTACCCTATTACCTAAATCATCATTAACTAACCTAAAATAGCCTAGGCCGTAATTAAACTTAATATCATCATTAATAGAATGAACGCCTAGTAAGCCAATACCCCAGTTGTTATACCGTGCGTTATTTGGACCATTGTTTGGGACTAAAGGATAAGGAAGTGAGTTAGCGAAGGCACCGGTCCCCAAGGTCTGAGCGTTAAAAGCAACCAGGAAAGGAGCAAAGTCGCCCATGTTAATCATATTATGCGATTTATTGTCTTTTGTCGAAGTCCCATCGGCAAACCAAGAAAGGAGTGTTACTTCGCCCGCGCCATAGTTATAAACCGCATCTAAAAAGAAACCTAGGCCAGCTGCTTTTTCAGTATATTGGTTAAGATATCTGGTTTTGCCAAAACCAACAGCGGTTTCAAAATGAATTGAAAAGGGGCCCCAGGCTTGCACGAAAGCCGGGTTAATTACAATTCCGTAGTTACTCGTTGCATCCGGATTAGTCATGTCCCTTTGATATTGAACGGCAAAAGTAACGCCACCGGTATCCCACGTGTACCTAGGTTCGATACCAAATCGCTCGCTGTCCTCATCTTTTACGGCACGGTTCCCAATTGCAGCTGATAATGGTTGATGATGCTCGTCTTTGGCATAAAAAGCGGCTAGGCCCCAACCATTGCCAAAATCATGGTTATAAACGATACCATCGGGGGTGCCAACAGGGTCAAATGGGTAATAGTACTGGAAATCGCCGATAACTTTTGTGTAACCAAGAGTGGTTAAGCCCAAAGCGTTAGTGGGCATAAGTTCAGCTGTACGACCAACGGATATCGTACCCCAAGGTTGCCTGATTTCAGCGTATAGCCAATAGGTAAAGAGTTCAGAACCAGTACCCGAGCCAGCGCCTACCGGCACAGTACCCCACCTTGTGTGATTAAGACTTCTAATAGCCCAGTTGACCGTTATGTCTTCGGTAGGTTTAATTAGAACATTCAAATGAAGTCTGTGATCAAAAAAGGAATCGACATCGCGAAAACGATCAAGATTACCATAGAGATATCTATAAGAGTCTCTGGTAAAATTGCGGTTAGTCGAGTGAAAAAAGCTGACGTAACCACTGAAATCAATGGCGCTAGCAGCCATGGCCGGTGCTGTCAAGGCTAAGGTCAAAATGCCTAGACAAAAAAGCAATAAAAGTTTCCTCATCTGTTTCTCCTTAAGAATTTTGGTTTGAAGACTCCCTTAACAACCGCTTCTTATATTTGCCCAGAAGCAGTTGCGCCCATAAGGGGCTGCCTTCAGTTAGAGGCAATAACAACGTATAGCAATAATAGTCTTTTTTTTTTTACATTGCAACAATTTTTTTTCCCTTTAGCTAGCCCCCTGAAAACGACCTCAATATAAATGAAAAACCTCCGTGCTTTGGATTTTAAAGCACGGAGGTTTAAATTAAAGAAGTAGTCTGCTATGTTAAATTAAAAGGTAACGGCCAAGACGTTGAGCCATGTAAAAGTGTCCTTGGGAGAGGGTCCGCTGACAGCTCGCTTATAGGCATTACCACTAAACATATACCCAAATTGGGACTCAAACTGCAAATTATCTAAAAGCTGGAAGGTCGCGCCCAAGTCGATTTCAAAACCAAGGGATTTACTCCAGCCAGGATTAGCCCTAACTAGACCGAAATAACCAAAGCCATAATTAAACTTTATATCGTCGTTGAGGCTCTGATTGCCCAACAGACCCACCCCCCAAATGTTTGTCTTGGGTTCTGTTGAGTTACTCGCTGAGGCACGGTTACCTACAGTGCCCCAACCTTGATTCCCACTACCAGTCCAGCCGCTGCCCCTGGTCCAGGTACCCTGTCCGTAAGCGGCCTTGTTAAAGGCTACGATAAAAGGCGCGAAATCACCCAGATCGAATAGGTTATTAACCTTTCCATTTCTCTTAGTACCGTCAATGTAAAAGCCCATTAAGGTCACATCACCGGAACCATAGTCATAATTAGCGTCTAAATAAAGACCGAGACCAGCACTTTTTGTAGTAGTGTTACCTACAAATTTAGTTTTGCCCCAACCGACTTTACCTTCAAAATGAATACTGAAAGCACCCCATTTATGCATAAAAGCCGGGTTAAATATAATACCATAGTTAGAGGTAACAGTAGCACCATTAGTATTCATATTTCTAATATATTCAATACCCAGCGAGGCCCCGCCACCATCCCACTTATAGCGTGGTTCTATTCCGAACACGTCTCGATCACGATCTTTATCGGTCCCATTCTGGGTAGTTACACCGGCTGCAGAAGTGATGTAAGCCAAAGGGGTATAATGATTCCACTTGGCGTAATAGGCCTGCAAACCCCAACCGTTGCCAAAATCATGATCGTAAGCTATGCCGTCGACCGGAGCGCTAATATCAAAGATGTTATCAGGATGAAGCCACTCGTTACCCCATTTCTTACGATAACCTAAAGTGTATAGACCGCCCACGTTGCCTGGGAGGTTATCGGCAATGCGGCCAACGTAAAAAGTCCCCCAAGGCTGCTTAATTTTAACGTGAAGGGATCTAGTTATGACGTTGGTTAAAGCGCCTGTTCCAACAGCCGTAGCGCCCCACCTATAATTGTCTGGCCCGCGGATAACCCAACGAATTTCTATATCGTCTGTGGGTTTAATGGAAACGTTCATCTGAATCTTGTTGGCAAAATAATGATCTTCATCGCGTTGGTTGTTGTCCCAATGCCGAGTGAAGTTAGATTCATCAGAATGGAAAATTTTGAAATAGCCGCTAAAGTCAATTTTGGAAGCGGCTAAGGAGGGTGCCGCATTTGCGACTAAAATTGCGCCCAAAAACAAAGCGAGGAACTTTTTCATCTAGTTTCTCCTATTAATGATATGAGAGATAGGCTAAATAGTCGATCCTGTCTCAGAAAGCGACTTACCCAAATTAGACCATCTCTTTTTTTTGCTTCAAAGCAAAGATAATATTCTGCTAAGAAATTAAGACATAAAATAACGTAACGGGTTGACAAAGTCAAGCTGTTTTTTTCTGGCTAAAAAACCTATGCGCGGCTTAAGCCAAAACTAATAGGCAAAGCAAATATCAGGCCAGTCTCTTTTGGAACAAAACAATAAAAAAAACGCATTGTTTTATTTTTTTAGGCCCTATTAAGGCTTCGACTGTGTGATTTCTGCAACAATGCTAAATCAGCGTGGATTTTTAACTACAAGCTTAAAGGTATTTGATGAGAGATAAGTTAATCGACCGAAACTCATATTAAACATAAAAGCAACTAGGTAAAAGCTAAAATACTTAATTTTTATCCTAAGAATGAAAGAGCAGAGAGGCTAAAAAACCTTTTCGTCTTACTTGATGGGAGAGAGAGCGTTTCAATCAAGATAAAAAAATCGTTGTTACTTTATAAGGAGATATAAAACAGAATTTAAAGCGCATGGCTAGAAAAGGGCAATAGCCTCCTTACGAGGGACTTTCAACGTAACTCCTTAAAACTTAATTCTTAAACCCAACTTCCAGCACTTATTCGTTTCGCTCCGCCCTTGCGACCTAAGCGAGTCAGGGATTTTAGAGCGTTCTGGTTCAATTTAGGGAAGCTAAACGTATTGGAGCTTTATTTTTTTTCTAAGCTTAAGGCTCGGTCAAAGATTTCCCTTTACCAAACAAAAACTTAGTCATACTTAAAGCTGCAATGTTAAGGAGCTTGCCCTTGGCCAAACACTAATAGTATCGTGACTCACCTGCCCTTGAGTGATGCTTTAATATCTAATCGTCAATATTGGTCACTTTTCGTATACTAACATGACTTGAACGCGATTACAACATTTTTTTTTTCAAGGCTTCTTTTTAGGTTAAAGTCGCTTTATCTCTATTAAGCCTAGTTCGATATCTTTTAAGTCTAGGGCTTGGTTATATCAAAAAAACCTCGAAAACGTAAGGCTGGCCATAAATCTTTTGTTAAATAGTTTCATTCGCTCTCGAAAAAATATTACTAAAACCACTAGGCCTTACCTATCAACACAAAGAGAGCTTAGGCCAATATACCATCGGCTTTCCCTTTCAACAAGATATTTAACAATCTTTCCTCTCTTTAAACTTCTCCTTTAGCAAAATATCTAGCTTTTTCCCCCTTGGTTAAGAGCGGCTTATTCGATAAAGACCTGGCCTAGTCAGGTCACTCTCGTTTAATTTAGAAGCCAAAACTGGATTCAAAACGCTACGGCTTCTTTTTTGGTTTAGCGACGTTTTTCAGCCCGCCTAAAAACCTACGGCCAAAACCTAGGCACCCCAATCTCAGTAATATAAAAAATGGCTCCCGCCATTGGTCAAAATCTATATTTAAACTAGATGCAGCTAACGCCAACGAAAGGTCAAGTAGAAGCTTTTAATAACGTTCGGCTTTTTACGTAGTAGCCGAACCGGCCTTAATAAAGTCTAAAGGCTTATAAGAGCTGTAACCGTTCACCAAATCTTTTTATCCCAACATGACGGCTGGTAGCGACTTTCTAGTTGTAATTGAGTTTTAGCATACCCTTAAGTTCTGAACATTAGTTCTTTTGAGGTTTATACTTAGCTCTCTGCTCCAACCATATATTTTAACTTTGATTAATGTTAAAATTGCTAAGCTCCCATAAAGGGCTAAATTGTTGCGGTACGTGTCTTCCCTTTCAATAGGCTTGGCCCCGCAACGTTCTCTTTTGTGAATGGGCCCTTAAACGTTCACATTGGTGAACGGACACTTAGAGCTTAAAGAGTCAAGATATTATCTTGGGCAAAATAATCATTATCTGTTATAAGAGAGTTCATTATTTAAATCAAAATAAAGGCCTCTCTGTAAATTTTCTTAATTCAAGAATGATTTTCCCTAATAAAGCTAAAGAATATTAGTGGATTATTTTCTTAAATTGCTCTACTTAAAAAAACTGGCCCTATCTACCATACCCTCTCCGCTCCTTCACCTCATTAGAACGTTTTAAGGCCCAAACTCAACTCTGGCCCTCTCAACTATAATAAAAATGTCGCAAAAGGCAGTAACCGCTTAAATTCGGGCTTTAACGTATATTGATTTTAGTTTCTATCGGGGATTTTTTTAAGTTAGTCGCCGCTGCAGGCGATAAGACCCACAAGAACCTAAGCCCAGAGATGATTAAAGTGAACTTTCTTGAGAGGCGTCTTAACCGAAGGCTTTAGCGTGAGAGGCCTCCGATATTTTCCCCAAAGTTTTATAGCCATGGCTAAAGACAAAACCAAGGTGGTTAAGGCTTTAAAACTATCTACCTATAAGAGGGTACTAACCCATAGGCCTATGAGCGGATGATATTTTTTTATACTCTAAATCTTCTTAAAAACTAATAGGCAGCCAATAGAAAGAAAAATAAAAAAAACCAAAAACCTTTTAGCCTTACTCGCTCTTATAACACTGGGCTGTCTGAGCCAAAAACTCAGGTATTGTTAAGCTCTGCGGGCACTTTTCCTCGCACTCTTTGCAACCAACGCAATTAGACGATCTTTGCTCTTCGGTCAGCTGAATGGAATAATAATAGCGGCAGGCGCTCTTAGCGGCCTCGGTGTCAAATAGGTAGTACTGATTGAGAAAGGTTAAATTCTTAGGAATATCCACTCCCGAAGGGCACGGCATGCAGTAGCCGCAGGACGTGCAGTTGGCTTTGATATTGGCCGCGAAATATTCCTTAACCTTTGTTAAAGCTGCATCGTCTCTTGCGGTAAATAGGCCTTCATGCCATTGTTCGGCTAGAAGTATGTTTTCATCAACTTGCTCAGGGGTAGACATGCCGCTTAAGACCACTGAAACCTGAGGGTGATTCCAGATAAAATTAAGGGCCCAAGCCGGAAGCGACCAATCGGGCCGAGCCTCGGTTAAAATTTCCCTCGGCTCGGGAGGCATGCTATTGACCAGAAAACCCCCTCTTAATGGCTCCATAATCACTAGGCCCATACCCTTTGAGGCTGCCAGCTCAAGGCCTTTCTTTCCGGCTTGGTATTCGGTGTCTAGGTAATTGTATTGAATCTGGGCAAAGGCCCAATCGTAGCTGGAGACGATTTTCTCAAAAATAGGGTAAAAATCATGAAAGGAAAACCCTGGAAAATGGATCCGTCCATCTTTAACGGCCTCGTCCATAAATTGTCTGAGCCCCAAAGATAAGAGCTTATCCCAAACAGATGAGTTTAGATTATGGGCTAGATAAAAGTCTATTTGAGAAACACCCAGTCGAGAGAGCTGTAGGTCGAGGAATTTATCCATGTCAGAGCGCTTTTCCACTAACCAGGTGGGAAGCTTAGTAGCCAAAGTTACCTTTTCCCTGTAGCCTCCTCTCAAAGCCTGACCTAAAATAGGCTCGCTCATTCCAGGCTCAGTTCTGCTGTTTGAATGATAGGGATACGCGCTATCGACGTAAGTTACCCCTCTATCGACTGCTTGTCTAATCATCGAAACGGACAAATCAACGTCTACTGAATCGTTGGTTTTACCGGTTATGGGAAGCCTCATACAACCAAAGCCTAAAATAGAAGAGGAAAGGCCTGTTTGGCCTATGATTCTAGTATTTTTTATCATTAAATATACCTCCAAATCTTACTTTAGTTTTCAAATATTAAAAGCAACCTATAAAGCTATCTATGCGGATTAAATATCGTTTTCTGATGAGTCGGTCGAAAAGGCCGGGGCAGTGAAGACCAAAAGCTTAGCTTCGGGGTCTTTATAAGCTTTAGGAGGAAGTCCGGCCTTCATAGCCGTATGGCTGGCAAACTCTATAGCGGACCAGCCCTGTTCAACGGCCACCACCGGAAGGAGCACCCCTCGCCCGCGGGGATGAATTAGATAGAGCCCGTCGCGGCCTATGATAAGATCGTCTAAACTATTTAAAGCTTTAGGCTCGGTTAGGATGGAAACGGTTATATCAAGATCGTTTAATTCTTCTTTCGCTAAAGGGCCGAAGCGGTAATCGTTAAAACCAGCCGCCTGGACCATTTCTCTAATAGAATCTGATAGGGACGCGGAAAAATTAAAGCTCCCAATACAGCCCCGAAGACGGCCTTTTCTTTTGAGAGTTACAAAGACCCCGCCCTTTCTCTGGCCCAGATCGGGCCCCGGCGGAATTTCGTTACCCTCAAGCTTAGCCGATAATATATCTCGGCACCACTTAAGAAGACTTTTTTTTACCTCTAACGTTAAGCCCAAGCCGTCATCAGGGGCGGAGTCGTTTTTTGCGGTCATAATAATCTTGCCTTTCCAACTAAAAAAAGAGACTTAGCATGACAGGGATATTTTACCAAACCTTGTATTTACCAAAGCCTTTTTTTAGGTTAAATTTTAGGCCAAATGAGGACTTTAAAAGTTGACTTCTTATCCCCCAACTCGGCCTGAAGATTGAAGATGTTAAGGGACTAGTGGGAGCTATACGGAAGGCGCTTTGACGATCTGTTCAACCAATGGTTTGAAGAGCAAAACACCAGACTATTTGAAAAAGTGGAGCGCGATAAAGCGATCCTTATACATCTGTCTTTATCTGTGTCGTAAATTAAAAGAAATCTTCTAACTGTGCAATTGGAGACCTAGGCCGCTTTATTCAGGTAAAGAATCAACCACAACAGTAGGATTTGACGATAAGTAGTCGCCACTAAAAAAGGATAACACCATTAAATTACTTCATTTTTTTTAATTTGCTTTAATTTTAAGATATCGTTAAAATATGCTAAAATTTAATAATTTATAAAGACGGCTGA
>JAITQT010000463.1 GCA_031288745.1 Deltaproteobacteria bacterium | reverse complement strand
TCAGCCGTCTTTATAAATTATTAAATTTTAGCATATTTTAACGATATCTTAAAATTAAAGCAAATTAAAAAAAATGAAGTAATTTAATGGTGTTATCCTTTTTTAGTGGCGACTATGTATAGTAACTGTCCACCCACCCTTAAAAGAAGCCTGTCGCACATTGAGATTTTAGCAGCGCATTCTATACGCTATAAGGTTGCCTGTTATGGATTTTTAAAATGGCCATGGGAAGGCCAACCATTAGCCCATATTAGGTCTTTGTTCAGTCGAGCGGTAAGTGGAAAACAAGGTCTTGAAGGGCCTTGTGAAGGGTTACAAATTTAAAGTTTAGCAATGGCTAAGTAGAAAAAATTTAATTAAAGTAAGATTAGGGCTAAAAAAGAGGTTGTTTTAAAGCGCCGGAAAAGGTGGGCCGAGATTATTACGAAAGGTCCCCTGGTCTGGCGATTTTCTTTTTCGGCTTATCTAAAGCTAAAACTATTATACTAGCTAGTAGCAAGGCCGAATCTTGCAGGAAAAATGTAAAGCCGGGGCGGCGATGGTTTTGAGAGCCAAAGCAGCCGCATTCAAAGTCTAAGCCTCTAATTAAGCCTTGAGCCGCACCCAAGATAAAGGCGATTAGAAGCAAAGATAAGATAAGGGCCGCAGCCCGCCGTAAGTGGCTAGGGCCGACTAAAACCAAAAGGGCTGACCAAAGCTCGACGAAAGGAAGGATAATGGTTATAGGAGCGATGGCTAATATCGGAACCAATTGGTAGCCGGCTATAATTTGGGCAAGATCTTGGGGCTTATGGAGTTTACTCCAGCCAGCGTAAGCAAAAGTCAAGCCTAAAGAGAGCTTAGAAATAAAAAGGAGCGCTCTAATTAAATCTTTATTAGTCATCTATATTTTGGGGCTTAGGGCCAGGGTCTTGCTCTAAAGGCCGAGCGGCTGATAACCAGCCATCTATTCCAGCAAGAAAGACTCGGGTATTTTTGTGGCCCCAGCCCCTAACGATCTCAGCTAATTTTTCCCCCAAAGGGCAGAGGCTCTCGGAGCAATAGGTCACCACCAAAGCGTTAGGGTCGAGAGAGATTAAAAAGAGAGGTGGACTTAAATAAGCCTTATCTGCCTCAAGGCTTATTGCTCCGGGGATATGCCCTAGTTGGTAAAGCCTATAATCGCGAGCATCCAATAGGAGAGTGTCATTGAGGGCCAATAACCTATCAAGCTCGTCTAAATCTTCGATGGGGGCCTTCGCTTCGATTTGCCCTGGCCAGACCCAGGGAAAAGGTTCGCTTCTTAAGCTGTTAAACAGATAGCTCGAAAACGCGGCCGCAAAGATTATGGCCGCCATCCAAAAAAGTAACTCCGAATAAAGGCTTTTAAAAAAGGTGCGCCAAAGATTGGTGAAAATAACTTTAGCCATAATTTATAGTCCAAAAAGTCTAACTTACCGTTAAGAGCGAGGCCATGAAAAAATTTTAGCGAGGCTTATAAAGATTGTTATTGTTCTATTCGTAACCAAACAAGTCTTATTTGGTTAGATTAAATACGCCAAGCGAGACTTAGCTGTTAGAACAAATCTGAGACCCACAAATAATCTTAAAAGAGGCCAGCTTGGCTAGCTTTTTAGGAAAAAAGTCCAGCTAAAAATTGATAAAAAAATTATAGCCTAGTACGCTGACTCATAATACCATACTTTTATTTTTTCGTCTTTTTCAACCTAAAAATAGATTTGAAAGTAATATTGTTCGAGCTAGAATTGGCCCTTTAAAAATTGTTTAAATTACTGTATATTGTATAAGATAAATTGTAGCGCCACCTTATCTGGCGATTACCCGGTTTAACTTTGATTTTAGCCGACTTTTTTTCCGCCTTTGCCCAGCGTATTTTAAGGCCTAAGGGGCTTGATAATATTGATCCCTAATTTTGCCTTTATACATATTTTTACTTTATAAAAAAATATTTAACTTAAAATATAATTATATTTTTATTTAATTTTTATTATAGGATTAATTTTTGCTAAAATGGCTTTAATCTAAAGGCCTTGGAATAAAATTAAGCCTTAATTTTATCGTTTGAGCGATTACCAGAAAGGTTTAAAAAAAAAATGACTTCCAACCCCACCTCCACTTTCGAGCCTTTGGTAGTGGAAAATTCCTGGAAAATTCTCGATCAATATCTGACCTCCACTCGTTACGCCGTCCGAGATCCCCAGAGTGGTGAGCCTTTGGAGAGCGATTATTTGGAAATAGTCAAGGGTCGTCTGGCCCCTAAGCTTTTGAGTTTACCCGACCCTTTGCCGGGTACTAATCTTATCAAAGAGCTAATTAGGGCCGTTGAGGATAGATTGATTATCGCCGCCTCCCCTTTGTTAATGAGTTTTGGCAATCCCCACACTCGCAGGCCAGGCTATTTTTCTTGCTACCCTTTGGGCAGGGTGGGTGATAGCTTAGAGGAAATCGAAAAGGTTCGCCACCAAATGAGGATGATTTATATGGCCGGGGGCGGGGCCGGCATAGACGTCTCTTTGTTGCGCCCTAAAGGAGCGCCAGTTGACGGGTCACAAGGAGTGGCCTCGGGACCGGTGGGGTTTTTGCCTGATTTTGACGCAGTCACCGGCACCACCAACCAAGGCGGCCGCCGGCGGGGGGCCCTCTTGGTGCAAATGGATTGGAACCACCCTGATATCATAGATTTCGTAAAAGCCAAAAATTTTAACGCTAAACTTAACAGCTTCATTCAAAGCCTCCCCGTTGAGGAAAGACCGGTCCAAAGTCCTCATTTATCTAATATGAATATAAGCGTTAACGTTTTTGGAGGTTTTTGGGACAATAAGGCCCTTATCCGAACCATAGCCGAAAATATGTGGGCCACCGGAGATCCCGGGGTCCTCTTTGTCGATAACATGCTGGCCTATTCGCCTTTGAGAGCTGAAGACGAGCCTAGATTTTCAAATCCATGCGGGGAGTATCTAGCTTCGGCTTACACCGCTTGTAACTTAGTTACGATTAACGTCGCCCGTCTGGCAAGGCTAATCTACGATCAATTGATTAAGGAGGGCTTTTCCCCTGCGGCCTCGGATTGGCCTAATAAGTTTTGTCCTTTATTTTGGAAGGAGCTTTTTAAACTCTCTAGCTTAGCCTCTTTATTTGGCAATATGATTTTAGATTTTGACGAGGGCTACCCCTTAGAGGAGATAAGGATAAACTCCCAAGCCAAAAAACCGGTGGGCGTGGGTTTATCGGGTTTTCATTCGGCTCTGATTTTAGCCTATTGGGGTAACGTCGCCTACGGAAGCGACGAGGCGGCTAGGTTTGCCAAAATGACCCAGGCGGCTCTAACTATGGGCACTCTTAAGCTCTCGGCTATGTTAACTAGAAAAAACAACCACTCCTATGAAAATTTTGAATACTGGCGAGGTCACCTCGGCGAGCTAAGTGAGACGGCTTCTGATAATTGGGCTGCTGACTTCTTCGGCCCGGAAATTGACGATCTTAAACAATTAGTCGAGGAAAAGGGTGGCTTTTATAACTGCCTTACCACCAGCCAGGCCCCGACCGGGAGCACCTCGGCCTTTTTAAGAAACATCGACACCGGAATCGAGCCCTTCTTTAGTCTCGCTCAAGAGAGGCGAGTTAACGACGCCAAAAAAAATTGGATAACTTTTACCTTGGCCCCGGCCGAACTATGCGGCTTGTTTTTAGCCTACCCGGATTTATTGGCCAGAACCGAGGCCCAAACGGCCCTAAAGTTAAGTCCTCGCGAGCAGCTTAAGATGCTGGCCGCCTTCCAGTATCATAGCCACACAGGGGTCTCTAAAACTATTAACCTACCTACCGAAACGACGGTCGAAGAAATTGAGGAGCTTTTGTACCTTAGCCGGAGCTTAAGGCTCAAAGGTTTTACGGTGTATAGGGACGCTTCTCTCCAAGGGGTCATCTCCGACGCTTATGTTTCTAACGATAATAAAAAGAAGTGCCCTAAGCTCAAACTTCCTTTTGGAGATGACGTTGGAGACGAGCGCGAAGGGCGTATATTTACCGCTAGAAGCTCTAGTTTTACCTCGCACATAGTCTTAAGTAACGACGAACAAAATAACATTAGAGAGGTTTTTGTGACTGCCGGCGAGGTTGGGGCGGACATAAACGCTATTTTTAGTGCCTTCGGCATGATTTTGTCCGTGGCTCTTAGAAGCTGCCCCCCGCTCTTTGAGCCATTAGCCAAGACGCTGTGTAAAGTTAACATGGATCAAAGAGTTAGGATAGAAACTAATATGAGTCCCGAACCTATCGTTGGCTCAAGTCTTCCTCAGGCCATTGGCATGTTGATGCTCCAGAGAAAGCAGTTTCTTGAGCAGAACCCCAGGGGAAACACTCGTCAAAGCGCGGCTCCGGTTGAAGCTAGCGGGCAGGCAAATATCAAAGGAGCTTTTGATCTGTGTCCAGAGTGTAATCAATTAACCATGAGGCGCGAGGGGAATTGCCGCAAGTGTCTTAGCTGCGGTCTTAGCACCTGCTAAAAATATGACTTCCTTACCTTAAACCGAAGTTCCTTGGGTAAGAAAAAAAAGGATGTAATTTTCAATAGTTATAAAAAAAATTATTTTTTCCTATGGGTACATTGGTACCTTCTCATCTAGCAACTGGAATGCCTTTT
>JAITQT010000446.1 GCA_031288745.1 Deltaproteobacteria bacterium | reverse complement strand
GGCAATCTTAAAAGCTGGACTGAAAATAAATCCATCCCTTTCAAGCTGATTCCTTACCCAGCTAAAGATGCGGCTCCTCCCCTGGCTAAGGCAGCCTAAGTTTCCAATTGCACAGTTGGCATTTTTTCCTAGGCTTTTGCCTAAAGCTCTAAAAAATTGAACGAACCGAAAACTCATCAATCTCGTTTTCTTCAACCTTTTCAGCCTCCTTTTTACTTTTCTCTAGCCAAATCTCCTTGTGAAGCTCTATTTTTTCCTTCGCTTTTAAGGCCGCCAAGCGGGCCTGGCGGCAGTTTTCTAATTGTTTTTGACAGTCCTTAGTCTCCTCAATCGCCTTTTGAAGGTCTTCTTCTATAACCAAAACTTTTCTATCTAGTTCACTTAAGCCGGCCCGAAACTCTTCTATATCGTCTTTAGTCATTTCAGCTCCCATAATAGCGTCGTAACGAGCCTCCTTTTCAGTTTCCACCAACAATCGGTAGTCTTCCAGGGCCTTCTTTTTTTCCCTTTCCCTCTCTATAGCTTGCTTTAAGGCCCGTTCGGCCAAGACGAATTCTCTTTGGGCCGCCTCCTCCCGCACGACCCTTAGGGCTAAAAGATCTTCGAGGGGATAGTCAATCAAGCGACCGCCTTTTCCATAGCCGCTAAGGTTTGCTCAAAGGTGGGCCTCTCGTCAAGGCCTTGGCGTAAAAACTCGTTAACTTTTCCTATATGATCAAGCGCAAAATCAGCTTCCTTATCAGCACCCTTGTGGTATTCACCTAATTGAACTAAAAGCTCGATTTCGGCGTATTTAGCTAAGATTTGCCTAAGTTTTTGGGCCGCCTTTTTATGTCGGCTATCGGTCACCGAACCCATAACCCTACTTACGGAAGCTAAGACGTCTACGGCCGGGTAGTGGTTGGCGGCCGCTAGCTTGCGCGATAAAATGATGTGGCCATCTAATATGGAGCGAGTCTCGTCAGCAATAGGCTCGGTCATATCGTCGCCTTCTACTAAAACAGTATAAAGAGCGGTGATAGAGCCTTTATCAGAATTCCCTGAACGCTCCATGAGCTTGGGAAGAGTGGAAAATACTGAAGGAGGAAAACCACGGCGAGTGGGAGGTTCCCCGGCAGCCAGCCCTATCTCTCTTAAAGCCCGACCGAAACGGGTGACTGAATCCATCATAAATAAGACCTTGCGGCCTTGATCGCGAAAGTACTCGGCAATTGCGGTAGCCGTGTAGGCCGCTTTGAGCCGTTCCATAGAGGAGCGATCGGAAGTGGAGACTACTAAGACCGCTTTTTCCCTCCCCTCGAGACCTATATCGCGCTCAATAAATTCTCTAACCTCTCTTCCACGCTCGCCAATAAGGGCTAAGATAGATATATCTGCGGCAGAACCCTTGATGATGCTAGAAAGAAGAGTGCTTTTACCGCCTCCTGCCGCAGCAAAGACGCCCATACGCTGACCTTCCCCACAGGTTAAGGCCCCATCGACGCACTTTAACCCTAGCGGCATGGGCTTTTCTATTAATCTTCTTGATAAGGGGTTGGGCGGGTCGGCGTAGACAGGGTAATAGATTTTAGTTGTTAGTGGCGGCCCCCCGTCTATTGGGGTCCCTAAGCCATCTAACACTCTACCCAATAGCTCTTCACCCACCGCCACCACGTGGGTTTGACCAGTGGGAATTACTTCCGTCTCTGGAGAGATGCCTTGAAGGTTACCTAAAGGAGTGAGTAAGGCCACGTCTTTTAAAAACCCCACCACCTCAGCTTTAAGTTCCCAGCCGTCCCAGCTGTTGCGCAGTAAGCAGATTTCCCCAACCTTGACCCCTGGAACCACGGCTCTAATAATAGTTCCGACCACCTGCTCGACCCGCCCACGAAACTCTAAGGTGGTCGCATTTTGGATGGTTTCGTTTAATAAGGTCCCTAAGTACTCTAAGGCCATGTTTATCTCTCTGTCTTTATATGGCTTGATAAGGCCTTATCGAGGTTTCTAAGCTGAGTTTCTAGCGAGGCCTCCACCACACCCAGTTCGCTCTCTAAGATACATTGGCCTATCTCAAGTCTTCCGTCGGCCCGGACGTCTAAATAGTTCGAAGCCCTAGAATCAGCCCCCATTAAAGCCTCTCTTACAGCCGGCTCGTGTTTGGGGGGCACTCTCACCGTAACCCTACGATCGTTTCTTAAGCTCATCAAAGCTTTTTTTACAATTCTAACGACAACCTCGTCGTCAGGTAGCTCTCCAATAATCTTTCTAGTTGTCTCCCCAACCATTTTGACCAAATCGGCTTCTAAATTTTCTAAATAATCGACTGAGGCTAAGACCGCGTCCATAATCTTTTCAGCATACTCGTCTCGACCCTCTTGTCTACCTTGGGTCCGGGCCTCTTCTTTTAGGCGATAGATTTCTTCATTAGCCTTTTGCGCCTTCTCGTTTTCTCTCTCGCGTACGGCCTGATAAAGTTCATCGGCTTTTTTTGTTAAGCTCTCTGATAAATTCATGGCCGAGGCTAGAGTTAAATAATCGCTAGCCTTAATCACCTTGGCCCCGGGGGCGAGCCCGACCTTAAGCTCATTTATTTGAAACAATCTTTCCATAACGGAGCTACCTCTACGAGGGTTTTTTTGATCCATATCCACACACGCCCAGATAAGGTACCGTCAACCTTAAGACCCTCGGACAGAAAAAACCTATCTTTATTTCTCTCCATCACTTCCTCTGGACATTCGCCCAAGGCCATGGCCATAGCCTTAAGCCCAGTGAGCCGAAAGCCCTCCTCGTCCTGAGGCGGGCCAGAGAGCCCCTCCATTATCTCTCGGCGCATCTCGTTAGTTAGACTAAGCCTACCCCGGCCCAAGGCCCACTTTAAAAGGGGCCCTAAGCTTTTTCTCCTCTTAAGCGCCGCCTCCGACCATAGCTCGGTAGCCAAAGAAGGAGCCCAGATGGCTAAACCCAGCTTTAAGCTCAAATCCCAAAAACTCTTATCGTCTAAAAGAGCTAACCTTAAGGGGGGCCTCGAAAAATCCCAGAAGCCCTCGACCTTTTCCATAGTGGGGGCTAAATACTTAACTAGCCTAGGCGATAGAGAGAGAGAGCGATTAACGTAACGAATCATTGATTCGGGAGTGCCCTCTGGCAGGCGAGCCGCCTGATAACGAGCGTTCCATCGGGCCGCAGCCGAAAAGATCTCGGGCGACATAACCGGCCCTAAAGGCACCGGATCGCGACGCGGAAATCTTGCGCTCATAAAACTATCTCCTTAAACTTATTGTAACCGTTCACAAGGCCCCGTTAAGACCCTTGTTTGTCACTTCCCGCTCGACTTATTTAAGTTCTCTGTAACCTTTCACCAAGTCTTTTTTTCCCCACGTTGCGGCTGGTAGCGACTTTCGAGTTGGAATTAACTTTTCGCATACCCTTAAGTTCTTAACATTAGTTCTTTTAACTTTTCTACTTAGCTCTCTGCTCCAACCATATATTTTAACTTTGTTTAATGTTAAAATTACTAAGCGCCTATAGGGGGCTACATTGCGACGGTACGTGTCGTCCCTTTCAATAGGCTTGGCACCGCAGCGTTCTCTCTTGTGAACGGGCCCTTAAACGTTCACATTTGTGAACGGACACAACAGATCTAGATCTTCTTATAGACTCATAAGCTAACTATCGCCATCTTCTTTCTTTTTAGCTAATTTATAGCCTAAAAGCCTAAGGATTACGATAGCTGCAGCAGCGGGTAAAATAATGGCCAGGGGATAAAAAATAATATTATAGGGATGCTCATCTTCTTTTTGAGCCAAAATAACTTCTGGACGAGCAGGCACCAACATAACAGCCACCTTATCATCACTTAGATCGGGGATAGATTTGCCACTAACCTCTTTGATTTTAGCTGTCAAGTTAACCACCGGTGAATCTGGCAAATACCTTATGACCACTGCGGCCGAGGCCGGGGTGTTAATCGCCCCAGAAACGTCTCGCTCGGCTAAGACCACGTGGACTCTAGCGGCCACCACGCCGTCGAGCCTAGAGAAGGTATCGCTCAACTCTTCAGCCAAGGCGTAGGAGAGCCTCGATCTCTCTTCTAACGGAGTAGAGATCATGCCTTGCCCGGTAAAGACCTTACCTAAATTAACAAAAGCTGGTCTTGGTAGGCCCCTAGCCTTAAGTAGCTCTAACGATCTTATCACATCTTCACTATCGACAGTTATAGAGTAGCCGCTTTTACCCACCGCCACCTTCTTAGCCTCAATATCCCTAGAAAGGAGAGCGGCCAATATCAAGTTGGCCTCCTCTTCGGCTAGACCAGTGTAAAGCTCATTTTGGCAGCCTAAAAAAATAAGCGCCGAAAAGAGAGCTAAGGCGATAAGGACCAAACGGGGACTTAGTCGCATGAGGATAAAATCTCCTCGGCTAGTTTAGCGCTCGGACCGCCTTGTTGACTAACCTGGGTAAATAAATTTCTGGCTTCATCGGACCGGCCACTAAACTTATAGGTTAAGGCTAGTAAGGCCTTGGCCTCGGGATAGTCTATTTTTTTAAGTATATCAATTAGTATAGTTTCAGCCATATCAAAGCGATCGACCACCAGATAGCTTAGGGCTAAACAAGCCGAGGCCGATGGGTTATTGGGGCTAAGTTTTAAGATGGTTTCGGCAATGATGCGCCCTTGCCCTACTAGCCCTCGGTGAACTGCAGCTAACGCAGCCTCTATTAGAGGCTGGGTGTCGAGGATGTTTTGAACATTTATGGGATCGCCGAGGCTATCTAACTTAAGAGGCCCTATAGTTAAATCAAGTTTACTATCTTTACTTTGGCCTTTACAAGAGGATGCGGCCTTGGCTATTAATAGATCGATTATATCAATAGCTGAGGTAGTAGCGACCCTTAGGGTTGAAAGGATGGTAAAAAGATCTGGAGAGAGGCCCTGTTCGAGTTGAGTTTTAAGCTCAATGTCTAGCTCGAAAAATTTTTCTCTTAAGGCCTTAAGCTTTCCAAGTTGTCCCTCCACCAAGATGTCGATGACCGTATAGACCTGGTCGTTATTGACGTTTTCACTCATAATTGCTCCTTAATGTAATTTTATTGACGAAATTATCTAATTTCTATTTCGATTGGGCCCCGACCTCAGCTGCACCACCCAAAGGACGAATCATTGTTTCTTTTCCCTTAGAAAGAGAGATAGCCTGGTTATCAATGTGTTCAATGGTCCAGCCGCCTGGTAGTAGGCTCCCTTCAAAGAGGCGGTGCCCGTCAATAGTGGAGACAAATCTCATGGGGCCTAGGTTAACCCCGATAATCTTGAAAGAGGCTAGCGGGTCAATGGGGGTGAAAACTTCCCCAGGGGAGCTAGACGATGTTTCTGAGGGACTCTCGGAGGGTGCCTCTTGTTGATTCTTAACTATCTCTATCTCGGGCTGGGCCGCAGGGCTAACAGCTATCTGAAGAGCGCTAGTTTGACTTATATTTTCACCTCGCTCTACTCTTGTCACCGCGTATACTATAGGGCAGCGTATCTCTTTTCTTACGGCCATAAAGATCTCGCTTAGAACCCTGGGGGCTGAAAATTCGGGCGGGACCAAAATCTCTACCCAACCCTCTCTAAAATTTGTTTCTAACATCCCCTCCAAGCCCCGCCCGGCTATCTCGCGACTTAAGATAGGCTCTAACCTATCTTTATAAATGATTTGGCGGTTAACCGCTATATCGGGGGCATCGCTCTTAAGACGATTAAAGGCCTCCTCTTCTACAGTTTTATCTCGCATATAGGCCGAGACTAAAACCTTACCATTATCTAATACGCTAGTCTGCGGGTAAAAACCGTATGAGGTTAAGGTCTGCTCTGCGGCGGCGGCCGCGTCTGCGCTAATAGAAATCCGCAAATAGGTCTTAAGGGGGCGATTTTTAACTAGCTCCACTAGTTTAGCTAGATCTTTATCGCTATTTAGCCTTCCTTCGACCTCGAGCCCGCCTCTAGCTTCCGTGACCACTAAGTTTTTAAAGCCAGCCCGCTCGATTTCTTTTTGCAAAAGCTCTACTTCGTCTTGTTGGCTATCTATCTCGGCTAGCCCCCAACTAAAGATTAAAGGCACCAGGAGGACTAAAACAAAAAGAAAAGCTATAATAGATCGTTTTTTCCATTTTTTCTTTTTGGCCGCTTGCCGTTCAACATTTTCTTCTGATAGCTCCTCTGTAGCGCTATCGGCTGGAGAAAGGGGAGGTAAATCAAGCGCACCCTCTTCTGGGTTGGGGCTCGTAGGGCTTTGGCTACTTTCAGGCGAGGTCAAAGCGCCTTTAAAATACTCTAACGCCACCAAGCTAACCGGGCCCCAATCTTCGCCCTCTGGCCGCCAAGCAACGGCTGAAAAGCCCATGGAGACCACTTGCCCTGGTTCGACGCTTGTTGGACGGCCCTCTTCTAGAGGTTGACCGTCTAAAAGAGTTCTCCCGCCAATGGGCTCGGCCTCAACATAAACTTTATCTTCGCTTAAGCTCACCGTTAAGGCCAAGTGAGTGCTAGAAAGAGTGTCATCGGCCAAAATAAGATCGGCTTCTTCGCCAGAGCCTATAACTAAACGCCCGGGTCCTAAGATTACGGCCGCCCCGATATTGGGGCCAGCCGCCACTCTTAATAGAGCTTCTCTCACGGAACGCTCCCACAGCCAGCCTTATAGCGGGAGGCCCTAGGCTCGTAGTTGGTTTGGGTAGGCGAACGCGACATATCTTTATCGTCTAAGTGAGAGGGTAAGCGTTGTATCTCTCCTAGCCTAACTATCCTAGGGGTGATAAGGACCATGCGCTCCATTTGAGCGGTATCTTTAGTTTTATTTTTAAATAATCTTCCTAAAAGAGGGATATCTTTTAAAATAGGGGTCCCTTGTACGTCGTTGCTATTGCGCTCAAAATAGTAGCCTCCAATAAGTAAACTCTGACCAGTTTCAATAATGGCCTGGGTGTTTAGTTTGGTTTGCTTAATGGGGGGGATTGCCATCTTAGTGCCGCTCATAGAGCTAGCCGAGGTCGTGCTATCTTGATCATCTTGAACGGAAACGCTTAAGCGGACGGCCGGTAGGGTGTCGCCGCTATCAATAATGTGAGGGGTAACTCTTAAGACGGTACCAGAATCAACCTTAAACAGATCTACCGCTTCGTTACCGGCCACTTCTATATAATAGGTAGTCGTATTTTCTAAAGTGGCCTCTTGATTATCCATAGTTAGGACTGTGGGCCGTCCTAAGAGCCGCGCTCGCCCGTCTTTTTCTAGGGCTTGGACCCTGGCTACGAAAAAGTTGGCTCCATGGCTATAAACCGTAGAAAAAACCGTGCCCTCCCCCCCAGGGGCTCCGGCGATGGGTAAAACGTTATAGGGGGCATCAGATTGACTTTGCTCGCCCCCGTAGTTCCAATTATCACCCGCCGAGCCGGCCCCTTGAAGGGTTATACCCAGCTCGCGCCTAAAAGTAGAATTTATATCAACTATGGCCGCATGGATTTCCACTAAGTGAGTCTCACGATCTAACTCGGCTATAACGCTTTCGTAAAAGGGCATGCGCTCGTCAAGATCGTAAACTAACACTGCATTAACTCTAGGGTCGGCTATAACGTTGCCATTAGCCATTCCATCAACTTGAGAGGTTGAGGCTTGGCTTGGGTTCGTATCGGCCCCCTTAGCCGAGAGCCCTCGGCCCATTAGGCCTTCCATAGAGGCCTTATTTTCGCGTACCTGGGAGTTTGAGGCCCCTAGGCTATCTTTTGAGCCACTCAGCATAGCTCTCAAGATCGTGGCTACCCCAGGGATAGTAACCGACCTATCGGTTCCGGTTATCGTCAGATCGTCGGCCTGGGCGTATTTTAATTTAAACACTCTAGCCTTCAAGCGAGGGACCGGCCGATGGGAATCTAGGTTTTGGGCCTCAGCTACGACTTGCTGTACGTAATTTTTAGGCCCCTCGATGATTAAGGCCCCATCGGATAACTTAACAGGGAGATTATCCGAGATAGCCGTCGAGCCCTTAAGCTCGATTAGGAGCCTTTCGGGGCTGGCCGTTTGGGGGTAGAAAACGCGCTTGACCCACTCGGAGTCGTGAAAAAAGTAAAGAGTGCCGTCCATAGCGTACCACTGGGCCCCAAAGGCCGCTCGGAGGCCATTTAAAAATTCTATAACCTCAACGTTATTAAATCGACCGCTAACTAGCCCGGTTATGGCCGGAGAGACCACGGCCCGAAAACCTTTTTGCCTAGCTAAATCGGATAGGACCTGACTAATGGGCTCGCTCTCGGAAAAATGGCTGTAGGTCCCCTTTAGTCCCCAACCTGGCGAAGGGGGTAAGACTGAGGGGGTAGACTGGGCCTTGGCTCCTAAGGGCCAAAGGACCATAAGGGCAACGAAAATGACCAAACCTTGCGCTAGAAAAAAGCCTTCCACTGGCTTTTTAAAATCTCTAAAATTAGCCGCGCTGAGCGCTATCAAGTTTTTACTATTCACTTATCTTAAAGCCTAGCTTAATTTAGCAGAAAAACCCCTTCTAAAGCTACGGGGTATTATTAATTATCGATATTATATTATCATCCTAAATAAGGCCTAGGAAATGCTAATTCTACTGTGTTAATACCTAAATAATTGTAATAAATTATCTGAGCTGATAATTTACGGATCAAATGAACGCCGAGCCCGCCTATAGGCCTCTCTTCCAATCCCTGGTCTGTGTTTGGGACCGGGCTATCAAAGGGGTCAAAAGGGAGCCCCCAATCCTTAAACCTTAATGACAAATGAGGCCGCGAGTTTAAGTTAACTAAAAAACAACTCATCTCTACTGGCCCAGGATGGCCTTTATAGCCGTGTTTAAAGATATTGGTTAAATGTTCTTCTAAAATGAGCTCCAAAGTAGGGCCCAAACTATCGTAATCAGACGGCAACGATTTAAGCAACATTTTTTGGAATTCTTTTAGGTCATCAATGTCCATCGCCTTCTGGACCATTATTAACGGGCCCTGAATCGAGCTTTTGACTGATGCGCGATAACTCACTGTCTGCCTCCATTTGAGCAAACGAGGCCAGGGCCGCAGCCCGGTCAGAAAAGATGGAGAAAATGGTGACGAAGCCTGAAATCTGAAAAACCTCATCGACCATGTGGTTTAACGAGCAAAAGGCCAGGGGTCGGTTGGCTGCCTTAAGGGCCTTACCGAGCATCAAAATACTCCTAAGCCCGGCTGAGCTGATAAACTCTAAGTCGCTTAAATCAACTATAACCGGGCCTTTACCCTCGCTAAGTCCAGCGACGGTCTTATCAAAATCATGCACCGAAGAGGCGTCTAGACGTCCGCTGATGGTCACAAAGGAATTTTGGCCCTTAGTAGCGATATTAGCTTTCATTTTTTTATCTCCAGCGACCTCCTCCCGAGTTAACCTTAGGCGGAGGTGGCCCTTTTAAACTCGTTTAGAAGTTTGAAATTTAACTTAGTTATCTTTACTTTTAAAAAAATTATCTTTGTAGTCTCTCTTCAGAACTTTTTTAACTCAGAAAGAAACTAACTACCTAAAGCCACTAGAGCTAGCTTAGGCGTAACTAAATAATAAGCCCTGGCAGACCTTGAGCCAGCCCTCTAAGGTCACGAAAAGGAGTAATTTAAAAGGTAACGATATGGTCATCGGGCTAACCATCATCATGCCCATGGCCAAAAGGATATTGGAGATGATTAGATCTATGACGATAAAAGGCAAATACAATAAAAACCCCACTTTAAAGGCTTCCGTTAGCTCAGAAATGGCAAAGGCCGGAATTAGCATTAAAAAACTCTCGTTATTGGCCATAGACCTAAGGCTCTCGGGCCAGATTCGTTTGGCCGACTCTATCAAGGTCGTTAGAACGTAGCGCTCGGTGTTCTTCATTAAAAATGACTTAAGTGGCGGGGATAAGGTTTCTATGGCCTCGGAAAGATGCCGGGGTTCTACGTGAGCCGCTGGCAAATCCACGGTTTTAGCCAAGGCCCACGTCTGATGCCCTACCGGGGCCATAACGAAGATTGATAAGATTATGGCTAACCCATTTAAGACCATGGCTGGAGGAATCTGCTGAACGCCTAAGGCGTTTCTAACTAGTGAGGTCACTACCACTATCTTAACGTAGGAAGTAACCATCATCAGAAAGAAAGGCAAAAGCCCCATAATGGCTATCAGGATGATAAAATATATTGGATTTACGTCGGGCACTGACTAACCATTGTTTTGATTAATTTTAGTTATCTGCACACCCATACGTCCGCCAAGATCGATCAAGCGGCCTAGGGCTACCGTCTGACCGTGACAGACCACGGAGACCTGATCGGTGTCTGGATGTTCGATTTCTATGACCTGACCCACGACCAAGGCCTTAAGGCGGGCCAGACTCATGACTTTTTGGCCAACTGAAAACTTAAGGGGCAGCTCTATCTCGTCGAAGTTGGTGACCAGAGCTTGAGATTGTTTAATCTCATCTTCAGTTTCAGAGTCTTTAGGTTCTACATCAGAATTAATCGCCAAGTTATTCTCCTTTTGGTCAGATACTCCGGTAACCACGACCTTATGCCCTTCAATTTTGATATTTATTAATCTTTGGCCGCGATATTCTAGTCGGGCTTTAGTAATATCTAGTTCGTCAGGGGCTAGAGCGTCACCCACTGCAAGGGTTCTAAACTCGCGGTAATTAAGCGATACGCCTCCGACCACAATATTTAAGGGGAGAGGCAAATGGTCCCAATTAAGACCTACAAAATTATCGGGCGGGTCGAGGAAGGCCGGAGGCCTAGTCCCAAGTCGGCCTGGCCAAAGAGCCAATAAAAATCGATGTCTAGAATCGTCTGGTATCTCTAACTCGACAGGCTCTTTAATCTCTAAAGGCTCTTGGCTCTCTAGAGGCGAGGTTGATATTTCTTGGGGCTCAATCTGCTGGCTTTCTAGAGGCTGCTCAGAGGCTCCTGACTGGGACCCTTGAGATTGTTCTGGGAGTCCCTCCTC
>JAITQT010000366.1 GCA_031288745.1 Deltaproteobacteria bacterium | reverse complement strand
ATTTTTTTTAATTAATTTTAGTTATATATCAATACTATTTGCTTCTGATAAGAATTTAATTTTTCCTGATAAATTAGGAGTTTTAGTAGAGCAAAATTTAAATAATAAAGTTATAAATAAATCTAATTTAGGCGACTCTAAGCAGCCAGCGACTTATCATATAGCTTTAGTTACAGGTATGACAACTCAAGGGGCTGAAGATACTTTAGCCGCTCAAGAAATTATTAAGCGTTATGGCTTAGTTGAAGAGGGTGGCTTAATTCATTATATAACTTATCCAGACGACTACATAGATAAGCCAGAAGAAATTACTTCTTTGATAGGGGCATTAGGAGATGATCCGCTTCTTAAAGTTATAGTCGTTAACCAAGCTCTTGGTGGAACGGCCGATGGTTTTAAAAAGGTAAAAGAAAAAAGGTCCGAAATTATTTGTCTAGCTGGAGTGCCGCACGAACAGGCTAGTATAATAGCTGAAACCTCCGATTTAGTTGTTGATGGCGATTTTATTTCTCGTGGTTATTTATTACCTTACGTAGCTAAGCAATTAGGCGCTAAGAATATTGTTCATATTTCGTTTGATCGACATATGAAATATGATTCTATCCTTTTAAGAAGTCTAATTATGGAGAAAGCGGCTAAAAATTTAGATTTAAATTTTTTCTATGAAACGGCAATAGATCCAGTCATAGCCGGAGAGGATGTCGCCATAGAGTCTATTAATAAAAATACTTCGCTTTGGCTTCAGCAATATGGTTCACAAACCGCCTTTTTCGCCACTAACGACAGCCACGTGGCCCCTTTGATACAACAATTATCTAAACAAGGCCAGGGTATTTTTTTGGAATCAGACTTGCCCACCCCATTGGTTGGTTTCGCTTCGGCTTTTAATGTTGATTTAGAATCTATAATGGGTAAGTGGAATGAGATTATAAATAAATTAGATGGTGCAATAAAAAAATTAGGTGGTGAAAACCGCTTCGTTACCTGGGCTTATCCCTTAAGTTTTAGTTTATCAACGGGTTTAGTGGAATTTGGGGTGCAGATAGCTGAAAATAAAGTTAAAGTATCCGATATTCAAGCCCTGCTAAAGTGTTTGGGTGTTTTTTCACCCTTAGTTCGCTGGAACGGTACTTTTTTGACAGATTACTATACAGGTAAACCCTATCGGAATTTTTTTATAGTCTTTCAAGATAGCTACGTTTTTGGTCGCGGTTTTATAGAAACGACCAAGGTTGATATCCCCGACGAATTCTTTAGTATAACTTTGCCCGAGACATCTCAGTAAAATGATTTTTCTTTAAATATTTATTTTATATTGTTTTTAAGGAAGGAGCTTTAGAGCGCCTTAAATAAAGGCCCATATAAGGCCTAAGTTCATTTATTTTTTTTTCATTATCTCTCTATCGCCTCTAGGAGTTACACCTCCCCTAGGGCCTCTGGCAGCGCCCTAGGGGCTATTTTTTATTATGGCTGACCGTAATCATTTACCAACCTTTTTGAAAGTCTATGGCACTATGAGATTACATATGATAGGTACTTTAAGGTATTATGGCCATGAAACAAATCTTGATCGAAGCGCAAAAACCCCTTAATAAGGAAAGTAGTCTAAAAAATTAACTAGTAATAAGGCCCTGTTACAAATTTAAGGACTGATAAAGGTGACTTTTTGCGCTTCGATCAATCTTAACTAAAGAATTAATTTGGTTGGCAATTTTAAAGTCTTCTGGCTGCAAGGTATTTAGAGGTTTGTAATTTTATATGCAGAGAAAGGAAAAATTTTAAAAAAATGTCCTCGTTTAATACCAACGAAGTCAATCTTGGGCTATAATAATATAGCGACTCATTTTTTTTAAATTAAAACCCGCCGTCATCAATTTAGCAGCTTTGCCAAAAAAGTACTAGAGGGATGATAGGTTGCTGCGGCCATTAAAGCTTGATAGGATTTAGTGAAGCGCTCTTTTTAGATTTTTTTTAACCATTTACAAGGCCCTTTAAAATCTTGTTTTCCACTTCTCGCTCGACTAAGTAAAGGTCTAATATGGGCTAATGGTTGGCCTTCCCATCGCCAATATTAAAAATTCATAAAAGGCCCTCTTATAGCGTATAGAATGCGCTGCTAAAATTATAAAGTACCAAAAGCCTCCTGGAAGGGTTGGTGAACGGTTACTTTTTTTACTCAAAATTTAGGGATTTGTTTTGGGTAATTTATATGCTAATGTTAGATAATTTAAAAATAATGGTGGTAGACGATACCATAAGTAACCTTAAGATGGCCAAAAACGCTCTTGAAGGTATGGGAGATATTTTTACCGTTCCCTCGGCTAAATTAATGTTTGAGCTATTGCCTAAGATAATTCCCTCTCTTATATTGCTTGATATTAATATGCCCGATATGACCGGTTTAGAGGCTATCGCTCATTTAAAATTAAAAGAGCAAACCCGTAGGATTCCAGTCATCTTTCTGACCTCCAGAAGCGATCCGGGTGCTGAGTTAGCCGGATTAAGCCTTGGTGCTGTTGATTATATTACTAAACCTTTCGAGCCGGTCGTCTTGAGAAAAAGAGTTGAGATTCACTTAACTATATTGGCGCAAAGAGTTTCTTTAGAAAAGCAAGGGGAAGAACTTAGACATTTTAATGAAAAACTAAAGCTTATGGTAAGGGAAGAGACTGAAAAAGCCATGAAGCTACAGAGTTCGGTTTTAAATACTGTGGTCGACATGGTCGAGGGTAGAGATGATATTACAGGGGGCCATATTAGTAGAACTATGAATTGGCTAAGATGCTTGATAGAAGGAACTTTACAAGAAGGTACTTATCGTAAAATTACCGCTGGCTGGGATATAGATTTATTTTTACAATCTTCAAGACTGCACGATGTGGGTAAAATTTCTATTAACGATTCTATTTTAAAAAAGCCCGGGCCCCTAGACACAAACGAATTTGAGACCATGAAGATGCACACCTTAATTGGAGCTCAAATTATAGATAAAATAATAAGCGGACTTCCCAATTCAAATGAAAATTTTTTAACCCACGCCAAAGTCTTGGCCCTTTCTCACCATGAAAAATGGGATGGCGGTGGTTACCCTTTAGGCTTGGCGGGCGAGGATATACCGCTTCAAGGAAGGATTATGGCTATAGCCGACGTTTACGACGCTTTAATATCCAAACGCCCCTATAAAAAACCGTTAACTCACGAAGAAGCAGTAGAAATTATAGTCGAAGGTAGTGGCCGTCATTTTGATCCAATTTTAGTTTTAATTTTTGAACAAGTTTGTCATCAATTTAGAGATTTTCAATTGTTAAGTGAAAATTCTTTAGATGGCGATTACTCGGAAGAAGATGAATATTTTGGAACTATCTCCGAATTTGATTATTTATAGTCAAGGGTTTAAAGATTTAAAAGTAAAAAGTTTTCCAACTGTGCAATTGGAAACTTAGGCTGCCTCAGCCAGGGGAGGAGCCGCATCTTTAGCTGGGTAAGGAATCAGCTTGAAAGGGATGGATTTATTTTCAGTCCAGCTTTTAAGATTG
>JAITQT010000357.1 GCA_031288745.1 Deltaproteobacteria bacterium | reverse complement strand
CGAGCTGATAGTTACGGCAGAATATGGAGATGTGAATTTTTCTCAATCGGCTACCACCCAAATTAGACCTCCCTACCCGAGGGTGAGCTTATATAGCGAGAGAGCGATTGATTTAACTACTTCTAAGATTTTACTAACTAAAGGTTCTTTTTTAGATCAAACTGTTGAGGCCTCGTTGAGTTTATCTTCTGGACCTTGGGGGAGCTTAGAGAGGGCCCGAGCTTATTTAAGTAATTATCCTTACGGCTGTTTGGAGCAGACCGTCTCCCAAGCCTGGGCCTTTTTAACCGCCCCCGAATTATCTTCTCTAAGCGCGTTAGAGAAAGCCCAAATCAAAGTTGGTCTCGATACGGCCGTAAAACGTTTGGCCACTATGCAAGTAAGCAGAGGAGGGCTGGCTTTTTGGCCTGGTGCCGAGCAGAGCTTTGATTGGGGCACGGTTTACGCCGCCCACTTTTTAACCGAGGCCAAGGGCCGAACGCCAGTACCGGAAGGCTTTTTAGAAAATATTTTAACCTACCTTGAAGAAATAGTAATCTCACAACAAAATCCTAGGATATCCACTAAGACCCTTCTAGCCACCAAAGCCTACGCCCTCTACGTTTTGGCCTTAAATGGGCAATGGAACGAGGGCTGGATAAATTCTTTAAAAGAGCGCGAACCGGGTTTGGCCCCGTCGTCTTTAATTTTCTTGGCCGGGGCCGAGGCCCTTAAGAGCGAAAAGCCTAAAGCTCTAATGGAACTTGACTCCGAAACGATGGACTTAAAATATTCTAATTTAGGCGAAATTGAGACTAGCTTTGAAAGTCTACCCCGCAACGAGGCTTTGTTACTATTGGTGTGGACGGCCGTAGATCCCTTGAATTCGAGAACTAGAGAGTTGGCCGAGCGCGTGGCCGCCGCCGGCTCTAAAGGCTACTGGACCAATACTCAGGAAAATGGGATGGCTTTATGGGCCTTGGCCAATTACTTAAAAAAATCGCAGAGGGGCCAAAGTTACCAAGTCACAGTTGAAAATTATAAAGGTGAAGAGCTAGGCCGGGCGACTGAAAAGGAAATTTCTTTAATCACCGGTCCCACCTTGGTTGAAAGCTTAGATAAGCCCTTAACAGTTAAGATAGAAGGGCCTGGCCGACCATATTATAGCTCTATCGTCTCGGGCGTCCCCACCGAGCCCCCCGCCCCCCTCTCTAGCGAAGGGCTTAAGCTTATAAGGCAGGTTGAGGTGGAAAAGAGCCGTCGAGTCTCGTCAAAGAGTGAGACTAAACTTTCTAAAGATTCGGTCGTGCCCATTGATTTAACAGTTGAGCGAGGAGATAAGGTCAACGTTAAATTAATTGTTTCGAGCCAAACCTCAATTCAAAATTTAGTTGCGGTCGATTTAATCCCCGGGGGCTTAGAGATTGTGCCCGTAGAGCAGCAGCTATCAGGTAGAGTTAATAATAGAGATAAGAGAGCGGAAATTCGCGAAGATAGAGTAATTTTTTTCTTACCATATCTCGCGGCTGGGGAAACTACCGAGCTAACTTACCAGCTAAGAGCCGTGACCGAGGGCCGGTTCGTTTGGCCGCCAAGTTCAGCCGAGGCCATGTATGAGCCGAAGAAAAAGGCAATTATCTCAACGGGCCAGGTGATTGTGACCAACAAGTCGAACAAGATAGAAACCCAAACTGCCACAAGCGACGTTAATCACCCTAAAAATGATTCTCAACTTAAATAAAGCCTAACCGCTACCTAGTTCCCTTCGGTATCTTTGGCTATTATTGTAAGCCGCTATCAATAGGCAGACCCCTCGATTTAGTCTATTATTGAGACTAATTCCTGGTATTTCCTTTACTCTAGTCCAGGGCGATCGTCAATTATCTCCTAAAAATAAAATTATAAATGGAGGCGGGTACCATTCCTTAGATCGTACGCTACCGGTGATGGCTTGGCGCTCATGTCAGCGCGCTGCTGATTCTTACTCGTGCAACCTTCCCGGTTCATAAGCCGTGAAGACACTACATGTTGGGTCGCAAGGGAACAATGGCAACAAGTTTAAGTACAGGCTTTGACGCTCCGGGTAGTACTTGATGCTCTTTTAATTTAGAAAAGGTTGACTTTTGGAAGAAAAGAAAGTAGAATTACTAAGTAGAAAATGAATCTCAATTGCTAATTTAATAATTATATTTCTCAATCGTCGAAACCTCAACTTTACAGGACAAGCCTGTATGGTCGCTAGAATCAATAGGCGTATAGGGCTCAAAAAAGGGTGTAAAAAGAACCCCATCCTAAGCGTGAGCTTAAGAAATAGAGCGCGCCTTTAAGTTTCATTCCCAAAAAGATTTAACAAAAATAACATCTTAAAGAGAAAAATACAAAATATAATGGACTTTGCTTGGATTAAGAGTAACCGTTCACCAAGTCTTTTTTCCCTCACGTAACGGCTGGTAGCGACTTTTGAGTTGTAATTAAGTTTTAGCATCCCCTTAAAAGCTTAACATATTAGTTCTTTTGAGGGTTCTACTTAGCTCGGTGCTCCAATCATAATATTATAACTTTGATTAATGTTAAAATTACTAAGCTCCTATAGGGGGCTACATTGATGCGGTATGTATTGTCCCTTTCAATAGGCTTGGCCCCGCAAGGTTCTCACTTGTGAATGGGCCCTTAAACGTTCACATTTGTGAACGGACCAGATTAAGAAATAGGCTATGACTAGCGGCTAGGGCCTTAAAGTAGCCGCGCCAGCTGCGCGTTTAATTTTCTCGCTGGAGTTTTTGACCCCTAAATTCAATAAAAGTCGTGTGGTTTAGTTATAATTTAATCCTGTAAGTATTATGTGCGCTAGTGAAGGCTTCTTATCTGCAAGGTGAAAGTCCGCGTCAGGAGCAAGTCAGTGGTTCCTGTAACCGAACGTAATTGCGTTGCCGAGAGGCGGGGTGGAGAGCAACTGTAGGTGAACGATCAGGCCGCAGGTTAACGAACCTGTTTCGGCCTTGTAACGATGAGAGCATCCATATATTGCGAATCTCGCACGGAAACACTACCGAGTTGGCGCTAATTGAAACTGCAACGTATGGTGGCAACCCCGGTAGCCATTTAGCCCGAAGAACTGACAGGCGAAGATGGTCATTATGGGGTGATTGAGCAAAATGTTCGGAAGGTAAGATGAGATAGCTGTTAGGCCTTGTCTGGCAATGTGAGCGGACCGGGATTGAGGGCCCTCATAGTACCGAAATACCGACCAATGGGTTGGCAAGAGGCCTGGTCAGTATAAACCAGGTTTAGAGAAGGAGGGTAGGTAGAGGAACGAGAGGGGTACTTATGGAGCAAATCAGGTCGTTAAGGCGCGAAACGCTAAATATGGCCAGAAGCTATGCTGAAGCGAGGTTTGGATGCCTCTAATGCTGGCCGCGCTGGTAACGGCGTTAAAGGATAAAAATAGATCTTTAATTCCAACTTCGCGATCAAAGGTTAATCACGATAAATGCCAAAAGGCGTAGGAAATTTAACGATTTCCGAAGTCAGTTTTGGTGGTGATAACTAACCCTAGGTAGCGCGCTAGTCTCACTGCAAACCTCATTAACCGGAGAGCCGTGTGCGGGAGAACCGCTTGCACGGTTCGGAGGTGGGAGGGACGACCCTTCCCTTTCCTTATTTAAATATTATCATTAATAATTATTGTCCCGGTTTTGGTGGTTTAAAACCACCAGCTTTAGCTGGTAGCTTTAGCATCTCTTCTTGACGTGACGTCATCCGTCTATGATAATAGGCTAATGAAATTAAAGCGGCGTTGA
>JAITQT010000342.1 GCA_031288745.1 Deltaproteobacteria bacterium | reverse complement strand
AGTTAAGACTAAAAAATAGCTATGTAATACGAACTTCTATTTTAAAACTTAAAGTATAGAGATAAATGGTGTTATGGGTACATAAAATTGATATTAACTTTAAATAATAAGCTATTAATGTAAGGACGTATGGGTACATAAAAAAATTTGTCCATATATTTCAATCGTTTACTCTTTTCGCGAGGGAACTTCGGTTTAAAGTTTACTTTAAGCTAGTTATGAACAGACACCTTCATTTAATAAACCGTCTAGGGCTTGGTTATTTGCCTAGGCAAAAGCGGCTAAAGACTTCTTGCAACATATCTTCGGTCAGAGTTCTCCCAGTGACTAAACCTATTGCCGCCAGGGCCTCGCTTAGTTCCATAGAGACGATATCTAGCGGGTGGCCCTCTTCGAGAGCCGATAATGAGGCCTTAAGAAATTTTAGAGTCTCTTCTAAGGCCTTTTGTTGCCTAAGGTTAGGGGCTACTTCCGGTGGTCTAACCAGGGCCTCGCCAACTAAGCTTAAGATTTTTTCCTTCAATTTTTCAAGCCCTTGGCCGGTTAAGGCTGAAATTAAAAGTTCTTCATCACTTTGGCCTTCGGGGGCTAAATCTACTTTGTTCCAGACTTTTATGGTAGGAATCCCTCCTAAGTCCACGATAGGGGTAGTTACCTGGGGTCTAGAGAGATCACCTATGGATACTACGACGTCGGCTCTAGTCATTTCCCTCTTGGTTAGTTCTTGGCCCAAACGCTCCAGTTCGTCGGCCCCCTCCTCTCTTAGCCCCGCCGTGTCCACCAGCTCCACCCGTAGGCCTTGCCAATCTACGCTTGATTCTAAATAATCGCGGGTAGTGCCCTCAACTCGGCTAACTAAAGCCCGATCCTTACCTAAAAGAGCGTTAAAAAGACTTGATTTGCCCACGTTCGGAGGCCCGGCTAGGGCTACTCTTAAACCCGTGCGAAAAATTCGGCCGCTTTGCCCTAAGTTAATCACCGCTTCAAGTTCTTTAATAAGAAAGGTAAGTTTGTCCTTAAAGGCTTTGGCTTTTTCTTGGTCATATTCCTCCTCAAAATCAAGGTAAGCTGTAGAGTCGGCGCACAGGCTCTTAAGCTTACTAGATATCGGGTTTAACCTTTTAGCTAGTGCGCCTTCTAGGTGCCGAGCCGATAGCTCCACTTCCAAGCGGCTTTGGGAGGCCACTAATTCGGCTACGGCCTCGGCCTGATCGAGGCTCATTTGACCATTTAAAAAGGCCCTTTGGGTGAACTCCCCAGGCCTAGCCAAACGGGCCCCGGCATCAAGACAAGCTTCCAAAACTAGGGTCGGTACAGTTGAGCCGCCGTGACCTTGGATTTCGGCCGAATCTTCCCCAGTAAAGGAGCCGGGCCCTGGGAAATAAACGGCTAAAACTTGATCGATGACGCAGCCGTTAACGGGGTTAACTAGCCGGCCCAGGACCATGGTCCTGGGCTTTTTGGCTAGTTGTTCTGTTTGAGAAAAGATCTTAGCTAAGGCCTTAAGCACAGAGCGCCCGGAGAGGCGGATAATGGATACTGCCCCAGCGCCCAAGGCAGTGGCCACTGCGGCTATGAGTTCGTTATCCTCAATCGAGGACGAGAGAGGAGAGTGGCTCTGGCTATTTTCGTCTACTAAGCTCTTCAAACTTTTTATTCCTCCCTCGTTTCGTCCCATTCGTCGTCGGTTTCAACTAAAGATAAAGAAGGCCCGGTTGATAACTCAAATTTTAGGCCCCGTCCGCTTTGATCGACGTCGACCGTGACGGTCTGTCCGTCTAAAATTTCTCCGCTTAAAAGTTTTATGGCCAAAGGATCCATTAGTTCATTTTGAATAGCCCTTTTAAGAGGCCTAGCCCCGTAGATAGGATCGTATCCAACCTTAGCTAAAAAGGTCACTGCTGCGGGGGTTAGTTTTAGAGTTAGTTTACGCTCGTTGAGGCGCTTAGCCAAAAGAGCGATTTGGATGCCCACCACCCGCTCGAGATCTTCTAAAGAAAGAGATCTAAAGACGACCACGTCGTCAATTCTATTTAGAAATTCAGGCCTAAAATGAGCCTTTAAGACTTCTGAAACTTTAGAGTTAAGGCTCTCGGTCGATAGCCAACCTTCGGTTATATACTGCGAGCCTAAGTTAGAGGTCATGATGGCCACGGTGTTTTTAAAATCAACCGTCCGTCCTTGTCCATCGGTTAGACGGCCGTCGTCGAGAATCTGGAGCAAGGCGTTAAAGACGTCAGGATGGGCCTTTTCGATTTCGTCGAACAAGACCACGCTATAGGGCCGGCGACGGACGGCCTCGGTGAGGTAGCCGCCTTCCTCGTAACCAACGTAGCCCGGAGGGGCCCCGATGAGCCTAGCCACCGAGTGCTTTTCCATAAATTCGCTCATGTCTAGCCTAATCATAGCTTGATCGCTATCAAACAAAAATTCGGCCAAGGCCTTGGCTAGTTCCGTCTTACCCACCCCGGTGGGGCCCATAAAGATAAAAGAGCCTATGGGGCGGTTAGGATCACCAATGCCCGAGCGAGCTCGGCGGACGGCCTTGGAGACTACTTGTAGGGCCTGGTCTTGTCCAATAACCCTGTGGCCCAGTCTTTGTTCCATATGAACTAGTTTTTCGCGTTCGCCTTCTAAGAGTTTACCTACTGGAATTCCGGTCCACTTAGATACTGTCTGGGCTATATCGTCAGGCCCGACTTCCTCTTTCATGATTCTATGCTCGGCTTGGGAGGTTAATGAGTCGAGTTCTTTTTCTAAGGCCGGTAGACGGCCGTATTGTAGTTCGGCCGCTTTAGTTAAATCGCCTTCTCGTCTAGCCAACTCCACGTCTGAACGGGCTGACTCAATTTCTTCTTTAAGGGTCCCTATTTTTAAAATGACTTCTTTATCGGCCTCCCATCGTTTGGTTAGCTCCCGCTCTTTAGCCATTAATTGGCTGAGTTCGGTTTCAAGCTTAGTTAGCCTATCTCTCGAGCCTTGATCATGCTCTTTGCGTAGGGCCTCACGCTCAATGGATAAGGTTAGGACTCGGCGGCGGGTTTCGTCTAGATCGGCCGGTAGACTATCAATTTCCAATCTTAAGCGGCTAGCCGCTTCGTCTATGAGATCGATGGCCTTATCGGGCAAAAAGCGATCGGCAATATAGCGATGCGATAGCGTCGCCGCAGCCACTAAAGCTGCGTCAGTGACCCCGACCTTATGGTGGACTTCGTAGCGCTCCTTAAGACCTCGCAGAATGCTAATGGTATCTTCCACCGAAGGCTCTTCTATTAAAACTGGGGCAAAGCGCCTTTCAAGGGCAGCATCTTTTTCTATATTTTTGCGGTATTCGGAGATGGTAGTGGCCCCTACGCATCTTAGTTCGCCCCTAGCTAGAGGGGGCTTGAGCATGTTGCCGGCGTCTAAACTACCCTCGCTTTTACCCGCCCCCACCAAAAGGTGCATCTCGTCGATAAAAAGGATAATTTCCCCGGTTGAGGTCTCTACTTCTTTGATAACCGCCTTGAGGCGCTCTTCAAATTCTCCCCTAAATTTAGCCCCGGCCACCATAGAGCCGATATCAAGCGACAAAATCCTTTTGTTACGAAGAGAGTCGGGCACATCGCCTTCGACTATGCGCCTAGCTAAACCTTCCACTATGGCCGTTTTACCTACTCCCGGCTCACCGATTAAAACGGGGTTATTTTTGGTGCGCCGGGATAAAACTTGCATCACCCGGCGGATTTCTTCGTCTCGGCCGATAACGGGATCGAGCTTTTGCCTGCGGGCGTCGTCCGTCAAATCTCTAGTAAATTTTTGGAGGGCCTGATATTTTTCCTCTGGGTTTTGGTCTGTTACTCTTTGAGAGCCTCGAAGTTCCTTAAGGGTTTTAAAAATTAAATCTCTAGTCACGCCTCGATTATTAAGCGTAACGGCAGCGGCCCCGTCTTTTAAATCTAGCACGCCTAAAAGCAAATGCTCGGTGGAAACATACTCGTCGCGCATCTTTTCGGCTTCGCCTTGAGACAATTCCAAGACCTTTTTTAAATCCGCGCCAGTGTAATGGACTAGCCCTGTGCCTGATATTTTAGGTAATTTTTCAAGCTCAACCTCTAAATCCTGGGTCAAGATGGCCGTAGGCACCCCGGCCTTAGCTAGAATTGGTCTAGCTAGACCTTCGGGCTGCCTAATGAGGGCCATGGTTAGGTGTAGAGGGCTAATTTCTTGATGGGCCTTGCGTTCGGCCATGGTCTCGGCGTCGGCTAAGGCCTCTTGACTCTTAATAGTAAATTTATCAAATCTCATTTCATAGCCTCGAAAATAATAAGTAATCGTAACTTGAAGAAAAATAAGACTCACTAAGCTGTTTGTCAAGGTGAAAATTAAAATATTTCAGCCTCGGAGCAAAAATAAATTTGGCTAGTTTAATTTAGCCCCTTCAAAGCCTTCGTTAGCTATAAAGCCGTAACCGTTCATAAGGCCTTTTTAAGACCTAGTTTTCAACTTCCCGCTCTACTTGAAGAAAGAATTAAATTATAGGCTAATGGCTAGCATTTCCCTAGCAATTTGAAAAATCCATTAAAGGCAACCTTACAGCGTATAGACTGCGCGGCTAAAATCTTATAGCCCGATAGGCCTCCTAGAAGGGCTGGTGAACGCTGACAGCTTTGGAGGGCAAAATAAGGCGAGTTTTTGCTTTTATTTCAAGAAATCAGGAGAAATATACCATGATTTAGAGGATATGGATAAAATATAAATATTAGATATAAAAAATACAAGTATTATAAAGTTATTAATTAACTTTTCTCTCCCTCGACCAGCGCTATGTCGGCTCGGGCGGCTTTACCATATCTGAATTTGACTCTCTTTTCGCCGAGATTGAAAACCTTAAAGCCCTCAGGTACTTTAACTCTGACGTGAACCTAAGCGATTTAAGAGAGGAAATACGTTTTTGCTACGGCGGCTAAGATTGGTTTGGACCAGAGGGGATCCTTAATCCATATTCTATACTCATTAAATTCGACGCTAAGAAATTTGGCGTTTATTGGCCTCTATCGGGTTAATCCAACTATCTTCCAACGCTAATCAGGGAAAGGGCTAAAGACTTCATACAGCCAACACTAGATGGGTATACCTCAATCTTACTAGACGGAAAAAGGGTGGTTGTAGAGTTAAAATATCGTACGGTTAAAGCCGAAGATAAAAGCGGGGATATTGATGAGTACTTTAAGAGAGCACCTAAAAGAGGCCTTAAAGGCTATTGCGACAAAAGACTACGCCGAGGATTTTTAGGCTAAAGGAAAAGCAATTAATAGGTGATAATGGTGACCATCTACAACCGCGCTAAAAACCGCTTAGAAGTTTAATTACCAGCGCCTCTTAAGTGATGCCATTAAGTTAGCGTAGGGGCGGATCTAAGAATTAGAAGGATTATTTGAAGACTTAATGACTTTAATGTTCTTGCCTAACTAAGTATTTGTGTGATAAAATTGTCTTTGTTGGAGGCCTTAGTTAGATTATTCGCCCTTTTTTCGCTCGTTATTTGATTTATGGCTAAGAGCGAATTTAAAGACTTAGAGGCCTATTCGACTAATTTAGTTTTCACTGCTTTTGACTAAGGCCAAGGTTAATAAGAGAGCGGTTCGTTTTTTTACTCATATGGTCTCTATACTCATAAATTGAGAAAATGTTTGGCTGGTTTTATTGGAATAGCGTTTTAGCCTAAAAGCCCACGGTTGACTAGGGTAAGGTAAGTAAAATTTGTTCCTTTTTAGTCCAGACCGAGGTTGGTTAATGGGGTTAGTTAGTCGCTCTTGTAACTGCACGTACCTACGTCGCCATGAGCTGAGGTGGAGAGTAATAAGAGGTGAATGACTAGTTTGCGGTTGACGAACCTGTTTCGGCCTTGTAGCGAAGAGAGTAGCCATATATATTGTGAAATAGCGGGCGAGAACACTGCCGAGTCGACGCTAACTGAAACTGCTACGGGTGGAGGTAACCGGCGTAACCAGATTGCCCTAAGAACTGACAGGCCAAGATGGTCGTTATGGGCTGATTGAGTAAAATATTCAGAAGGTAAGGCGAGATAAGCTAGGGAGGCCTCTAGCGGTGTTGTGAGCCGGTAAGGGTGGCCCCTATAGTCCTGAAAGACGACCGTCCTAGGGTGGAAGTAGGTTTCGATAGCATAAACCAGGCTCAGGGAAGGAAGCTCCCCTTGATCCTATTTTTTTATTGTTTTAGAATCTTTATAAAAGTATTAATAAATACTATAAAATAAAATTTGATATAATTGAAATCATCTTTCCAAGGCCTCTTTTAGAATTTTTGCGCCTCTTAACCCAAGTACATAACGTCCGCCTTCTTTAATAAGCTCTGCCCTACTCGGAGTATGGAATTTTGTGGCCGTCAATCGCCAAAGTCTCCCCCCATCGTGTCTAAGGCAGCAGCCTCCCCTAACTTTGAATTGATTGAATTTCCTTGACTTGTAGTTATTGAGTTTGGTTGAAAGAATCAGTTTTGGAATCTTTAAAAGATAAAAATAAGAGCGACCCTAGCGATACTATGCATAAAGGGGTTGAGCGCCAGGCGAGCGATTTTTTACCCGCCGGTTTTGACCCCGTAGGCTCGATGCAGATTTTGATCGATTATTTGGTCAAGATGGAGGAGGCCTTTAACGAGCTGGTCAAAAAATCCGATTTGTCACATAGGCAAATGGAGGCCTCTATGAGGTCCGCCGCTAAACGATCAGACGATCTGTTACAAGAAAAAGAAAATCTAGTTAAAGATTTGCTTAATTTATCTTCCCAAGTAGAAGAATTAGAGAGTATGCTAGCTTCTTGCTCACAGAAGATTGATACTTTTGAAAAACAGTCACGAAAGCTTCACCGAGCCAACGAAGAATTAGAGGTTCAGCTCCTTAAAAAACAAAACGACAGCGCCTTTTATATGAACGAGGTCGAAAGGCTAACTAAGGATTTCGAGACCATCAACAATTCTCTTTCCAGCTCCAACAGCCGTATGGACGAATTGGAACGCAAGCTGCAGGGCGAGAGAAATCAAGTTCTGACCAATGAAAAGGAAATCCGGAGGCTAAATTCTTTATTATCAGAGGCCCAGAGTAAAAATAAACTCTTAGAGACTAAATTAGCAGAATTATTACTCAATCACACCAACGAGTTAAAGTCGGTAACGGAAAAACATTCTTCTGAATTTAGGCACGAAGTGAGCATGCTTAAAAAAAGGATCAAGTTGGCTATTTTGCCGGAACTTGAGGACTTTCAAAAGCTTAAAGACGAAAAACAGTCTCCAGACTTGGCTAGCTCCCTAAAAGCTCTTATGGGCCGGTTCGTTTCTAAACTTGAACAAATTGGCTTGGATACCAAAAGGTGAACTATCGCCACCCTAAAGGGGACAGGTTTCTACGGAAGCCGGATAGGTCACCAGGCTGAGTTTATGAAAATTAAGCTACGTTGAAAATGTCAGGACCACCGGAGTTGCCGCCTCAGATTCCGGTTCCTGTCGCGATAATGTTTGGGCCGGTCGATTTTGTCCAGATATAGACGGTCTATTTTGCCAAAAAAAGACGGAAAATATTGTCCAGCTGGATGTTACCAGAAAAAGTATACCACCCCTGGTCAAAAAAAATAAAATTTACCAGATGGGACTATAATCTTTCTCTGGGTCTAAAACGTTTGCTTTTAGAGGAAATAATAACTAAATATCGTTTAGACAGTCGACAAGTTTTTCGTCATTGCTTGGCCACATTTAACCGTCTATGTTTGGACAAATTCTTCCACCCCAAACATTTTTAGGCCTAAAGGCGGGGGAGAGGTTTTTAGGGTCGGCTAAAAAGCGAAGGCCAGTCGCTTTAAAAAGAGACCGGCCTACCTGAAAAAGAAAGAAAGATTGTAGATTGTATCCGTTCACAAGAGAGAAAGCTGCGGTGCCACGCCTATTGAAAGGGACGACCCATACCGCAGCAATGTAGCCCCCTATAGGAGCTTAGTAATTTTTACATTAATCAAAGTTAAAATATATGGTTGAAGCAGAGAGCTAAGTAGAAACGTTAAAAGGACTAATGTTAAGAACTTAAGGGGATGCTAAAACTTAATTACCACTCGAAAGTAGCTACCAGCCGCAAAGTGGGAAAAAAAACTTGGTGAACGGGTTACTAAAATCTAATCACTTGGCGGCCGCCTGGGCTGCGGCTAGGGCCTCCTGGCGGGCCTTTTCTTGGGCCTCCCTACGGGCTCTTAGCTTATCGCCCCAGTTTTTCGCTTCGGCTTGGGCTGTTTTAATTTGCTCTGGTTTTAAGTCCTTTCTAAGTTCTTCTAAAGTCTTATCCATGTCTTGAGGCGAGAAGCCAAATTCCTTGGCTAGTAAAAACCATTTATAGCCTTCAGTCTTATTGGCTTGTATGCCTTCGCCGCTATTGCTCATAGCTCCGAGATTTTTCATGGCCTCCGGGTCACCTGCTTCGGCGGCTTGGGTGAAGAAGTTAAGGGCTTTAGTCAGGTCTCTGGTCTGATCATATTGGCCAAAATAATAGATAGCCCCCAAATGCTTCATAGCTCTAGTAAAGCCTTTACTTGAAGCCTTTTGGAGATAATCGAGGCCCTTGGCCACATCTTGCTTGACCCCGTAATAGCCACTAAGATAAATATTGGCTACTTTCTCCTCAGCCTGAGCAAAGCCTTTGGCCGCTGATTTTTCATAGTAAGTTACGGCCTTAGCCGTGTCGGGGCCAATGCCCTTGCCCCATTCGTAGCAGATACCTACGGCGTAAAGAGCTTCGGGCAGATCGAGCGCGGCTGCCTTTTGATACCATTCCAAGGCCTTGCCAAAGTTGGGGCTGGGCTGGCCCACGCCTTGTTCGTAAATGGAACCTAAATAGCTCATGGCCTGGGGGTTGTTTTTGGCCGCCTCGGCTTCTAAAAGGGTAATAAGTTGCGGGACCGAAATCTGTCTGGGCCCATCTTGACCGCTATCCGGCTGGGTTAATTCGGCTTTGGCGGTTGAAGTGACATGTTTGGTCTCGGATTCTGGTTTTTTTTCAGCCGGTTTTTCGGCTGGTTTAGCTGCGGGTTTAGGAGCGGGTTTGTCCTGACTCCAGACTGGGTCGCTCAAGGCGACTAAGCTTAAGACTAGGGCAAAAATCAAACAAGAAAATAGCTGTGTTTTCATCTTCTTTCCTGCCAGGAGCCCCCTGGATTTTGCCAGGGGTGGAATGGCGTTCTTCTCTTTAATTTGAAAAGACGCAAAAAAGACCACTCGTAACCGTCGTCTCCACAAGGGCGACGGCTAAGAAGTGGACGGAATTAAATACCTCGGTGTACGTTCACAAATGTGAAAGTTTAAGGGCCCGTTCACAAGAGAGAACGCTGCGGTGCCAAGCCTATTGAAAGGGACGACACATCCCGCAGCAATGTAGCCCCCTATAGGAGCTTAGTAATTTTAACATTAATCAAAGT
>JAITQT010000201.1 GCA_031288745.1 Deltaproteobacteria bacterium | reverse complement strand
AAAACTTAGAGACATTGCCCACCCGAAGGTGTGGAGGCTCATCAACGGGATGGTACGGCAAGCAATATTTATGCCAGTAAAAGCGGTTTAAAAAAAAATTTTGACGCTTTTGCCCTGGGCCTAGGGTTTTAAAATTTGGATCCTGGGCATAGAAACGTGGTATAATAGCTCAAAAAATTTGGCTATAATTTATCCTTTGCAAATTTTTTAGTTAACCCTTATCGCTCTAGAGGCCTAATTAAACCCCTGACCCGCGATTTTGGAGCCTATAGTCAAACCGCGCTTTTCGGCGCGTTTAATCTTAAATTCGTTTGTTTAAACGGAGGAAATAGTGTCCTCGACTATTAGCGAAGAACTTATCTTCGTCGCCCGCGACTGCAAGAGCATACTTGATATTTGCGATAAGATTTCCGATAGCTGTTCGGAACTAATAAAAAACGAGTCAGCCGGATCGTCCTTAAACCCTAGGCTTTTAGCTGGCTTATCGGTTAAAGACCATGATTCGCCTCTCTTTGGGGCGACTAGGATGCTAGACGCTCCTGTAGTGGCTAGAGTGGCCTGTAAAGACGATTCGAACCGCACGAGGATTTTTTATATCTGCCCATCTGCTCCTCCTCAAAATATACCGAGGGCCAATCTATCCTCAGTTTATTCCCCCTTGGGGCGTTTGGCCTCTCTACCTTTGGGTGCCGTTTTGACATCGGCCAAGGGCGAGCAACTGATTGTTATTGAAAAGAGCCTTCTTTTGAGCCGTTCGTATAGTTCGAGCCGCGATTTTTTTAACACTCTCTTCGAGAGTCGAACCCGCGATCCGTTAAGGGTAAAGTCCTTTAGGGATTTTTACGACGCCTTTAAGGAAAAGCGCGATCCCCCTAAAGCCCAAGGCGACGCGGCCCCGCGGCCTGATTCGGCCGATAATTTGCGCTTGATAGAAGCTGACCAAATAGATGTGCTTTTGGATGAGGGGGAGATTAGGCCTTTAAGCGCCTCCTTTAGCCTTGCGTTTCCTGCTGTGCCCGATGCAGTTCAAGACGCCGTCCTCAGAAAGCCCCTTAGCGCTCGCCAAGTGATTTTGGGTCCTCCTGGTAGTGGTAAGACCACGACTTTACTTAGGCGCTTAGACTTTCAAATCAGCCGAGAGACTTTAGAGGCTAACGAGGGTCCTATTTTAGATAAGCTTGACGGGCTAGGACGAAGTCCGCACGCTTTTAACTGGTTATTATTGGTCTCAAACGATTTAACCCGTAAGTATATAAAAAAATCCTTAACCGATCTCTTTATCCCCGGCCTTAACGACAATGTAAAAACTTGGGAGGAATTAAGGAGGGAACTAGCCTCCGATTATTTCCGGATCCTAGCTAGCGACGGCTTTAAGCTCTCGCCATTCAAAGACGCTCTAACCAAGGTGGCCAAGGATGATAGCATAGGCTGGTATTTAAGTTTTCTAGAATTTCACCAGCGGCGTTTCTATGCCTCCTTAAAAGGCCCGGCCGTCTTTCTCTCCATATTAAGCGAACCCAATCTTGCCCAAGTGGGTCGCGGCTTACTTGATTTAATTAGCAAAGCCCAGGGTAAGAATCTAACTTGGTTTTCCCTCGCTTTAGATCAATATCGGGAGACCATATTTGACGCTATTGAAGAGCGCCAAAACTTTATTCTAGATGAAATCAAAAAAGCCTTCGAGCGGCAAACTAGCCTTGACCCAGATTTTGTTTCCAGTCTTCTGGCTGCCGCTTTAGGCGATTGGCCGAGAAGAAACAAGGGCCCCGAGCGTTTTAAGGGCGCGGCTTTTAGATTTTATTTCGAAGCCGTGCTGGCTAAGGCGGCTGAGGAGTATGGGGTCAGAGCTCTACTTAAAACTTCACCAGCTGCTAAGTCAGCCGCTTGGTTGGGCCAAAGCCGCTTTCCTGAGCCTGAGATCCTTAAGGCTATAGCCGAAAATAGAAGAGTAGTTAAGCGTCTCAAAAAGTTTAAAGTCGATTCGCCCTCTTTCTTAAACGCTTATTTTGGGACCATAGTTTCGGATTATTTACTCTTTAGGAGAACTGACCAACTCTGGTATACCCTAGATTCGTGCCGCTCTAATTTAGTTGAGGGCCCTGAGGTCGACTTAATGCTCTTAGCCTTTTTAGAAGCTGGAGCAGGTTTATTTAAGGCCCACGTACCTTCTGGGGGAAGCTGTGGACTTAATTTTTGGTCTATGCGTAGCCACGCATATTTACTAAAAAACCAAATCCTAGTCGATGAGATCTCCGATTATTCTCCTATCCAGCTCAAGTGCCTTGATTATCTAGCCCATCCGGCCTATAAGTCCATAACCGGGGCGGGCGATTTAGAGCTTAGGCTCTCCCAATGGGGCCTTAAATCGTTTGACGAGTTGGAGTGGGCTTGGCCTAAAAGCGAAACGGTCGAGTTAACCGTAAACTACCGCCAGGCCAGACATTTAGCTCAGCTAACCCAATATTTAAGAGAGAGTTCTGACCAACGTTTTACAGACGATTATTTCCACGCCTCAGGGGGCAAGCCGGTTTGGGCTGAAAATTTATCTAATTGCGATAAAACCGCGCTGTGGCTATGTCAACGCTTAGAAGAAATCAGAGAGCGCACCAAGCAGCTCCCCTCCGTCGCTGTAGTGGTCGGGTCCCCTTCGGAAGAAGCCTTATTAGCCGACGCCTTGAATTCTAAGCAAATTAAAGCCTCGACCTTTAACAGCGGAGGCTTGGGACAAGCCGGAGAGGTCTTGGTTTTATCGGTTGAGCGACTCAGAGGTCTTGAGTTCGAGGTCGTCTTTTTCGTTAATTTAGACGATGCCGATTTGGCAGTCGATAACGGCCTCTTAACTCGCCAGTTATTATATCTGGCGGCTAGTAGAGCAGTCACCTATTTTGGCTTAGGTTTTAAAAAATCGGCCCCTCCAGAATTTGAGAACCTAAAGTTTCAGGCCGTGCCCAATTGGGCTCAGTCGCGTTTCGATGCTGAAGAGTTCGATGAAGTTCCGCTGATTGAAGATCTTGATAGCGACCATGAAAGCAGGGCCGCTCTGTAACTTTAGTTTTTAAGAGTATTTATAGATTAAGACAGAAAAATTTCATAAGATTAATTATTGTTTATAGTGGCTTTTTCCACCTTTAATCGGCAGGGGATGATTTTTCGTCTGTATTCGCCTGTGATTTTTCTTCTTGCGCTCCTTAGGTGAAGAGCGTTATTTTTCAAGGGGTTAAGCCGCTTTTCGCCTTTCCATGAGCAATCCACCCGCTTCTGAGATTAAGATGGCCAATATGATGACTAGCCCTCCCGCGACCACGTTAAAGGTTAGCCTATCGCCTAAAATTATGGCCGCAGCAAGCGTGGCCGTAATGGGCTCGGCTTGATAGCAGATCATAGCTTGGATGGCGGTGGTGTGCTTTTGGCTATAGGTTTGAATGAGGACTGTGACCACGGAAGCTAGGACGGCGTTAAAGAAGAGTCCTATCAGAAATAACGGCGTGATGGTTATTGCTTTGCTTAGGTCCGGGTGGAGAGATTTGACTAGCCCTGATTCAAAAATTAGGGCAGTTATGAGGGCCACCGGAAGGACCCCGGCGAGCTGCCAAAATAGAAACTGGTAGGTCTTAGCCAAGCCCTCTTCTTTTTCGGTGAAGACCGACATGTAGATCATGTACAACGCCCATAGAGGCATGGCCGCTAGACCCATAATGTCTCCAGACTTAAGCCCGGAAAAGGAAGGATCAAGTAAGATATAGAGTCCTATAACGGCCAAGATTAGACCGATCAGGCTGTGGAGTTTGACGATTTCCCTAAAAAGTAAGAAATTTAGAAAGGGGATGAAGATTAGGCACATCCCTGTTAAAAACGAGGCCCTCGCCACGTCTGTGAAATTAATGCTGTAGATTTGCAGCAAGTAGCCCGCGCCCATCAGAAGGCCAAGTATTAGGCCCCGGTCGCGGATTTTTTTTGGCGTCCGATTCACGTCTTTATAGAAAATTAGCCAAACGACCAGGGCGGCTAGAAAGAACCTTAGAAACAGAAAAAGCGCCGGAGAGCAATATTGGAGGCCCCAACGGGCGAAAATAAACGAGAGTCCCCAAAGGCTTCCGCCAAAGGTAATCAACAGGTCCGCTTGCCAGGTTTTCATACGCTCACTTTATTTGGCCTTTGGCCCGATTGGAAGAAGATGGTATTCGAGAGTAAACTAGTAAAAATCAGCCTGGCCTCCTAGGCTAAAAAAATTGCTACCGGCTAGACTCATGGGTTTACTAAAAGGCAATAGACTGGTCGAAATCTTATTTAGGTTAAATTCATATAGATGATTTTACCCATTAGGGGTTTATCTGTCAATCGCTCGGAAATTGTCTAGAGTAATATTTTGCGGCCTTACTTGGCGTATCTCCTTGGTTTGTAGAGTTTTTCTGAGTCTTGGTTGATCTTTATCTTGCGACAAGAATTCTGAATTTGAAAAAAAATTAAGCCTTCTGGCTTCAACTGGAAGGGCACTCTTACCAAATGTTACGGCGAATTAAAGGTGCTGAGGTTGGTCGTTAAGAACACAATTAAAATGAGCGGTTATTTTCTAAAGTGAGGTGATCCCCAAAAACTGGACTGGTTTTTAAAGAAAATAAAGAATGAGCCTTAGAGTCGCTTTAGGCTTATAAGGTAGGGCAGCTATAGTG
>JAITQT010000200.1 GCA_031288745.1 Deltaproteobacteria bacterium | reverse complement strand
CGTGCGAACTTACCCGTTCGGCTAAAGAGGCCCAACGTCAAAATCCTAACCTCGTCAAGGTCATGCTTGGGGGCGGCCGGGTGGCCTTAATGCCCACCTACAACGGGAAATATTCGCCTCAGGAAATAGTAGGGTTTATAAAAGAGGGTGCGCAACTTTACCATAAAATTCAAAAAAACGAATTCTCTAGTTACCGTATCGGCCAAAATCCACCGGTGGTAGGAGAGAGAGAGATAGCCAAACTTATGTGGTTCTTCCAGGCCTTAGCGGCCTCTAAGGCCTACCTCTCGGCCAATGGAAAGAATAACGAGGCCAAGGAATTTAAAACGGGAGGAATACTCGTAAGGGATCCCTTCGGTAACTTAGCCCATTTTCTTAACTTAGCCAATAATTATCAACGCTGCTCGGACCATTTTCCCCAATATCAGGAATTTTTTGATAAGCGTCAAAAAAAGACGCTCAACTTTTATGCCCACGCTGTTGACGTCTTTACGCAGGATACGCCTTACGGTGCAAGGTCGCTTCTCTACCAAAAAATACCCAACTCTCAGCCTGCCTTTGGCGCAAGCCTACTCTACCTTAAATTTGAGCCTCACGGGGACCGTGGCTTTTCTTGTGAAGAAACTGGTTACTCTGCCGCCGATATACTGGCCAACCGAGAACTAAAGACCACTCCTGGATTTTTTGGAGCCCTTAAACGTTTTTTTACTAATTTTAAAGAATCCCTAGCCTGCATTTTTAGTCGCAACCCCGATAGAAGGACCGTAAATGCGGGCGTCCATAACCTAGAGAGAGTTCCAAATTGGCTAGTGAAGGAAAATCGTAAATTCATAGCCGAGCTTAAAAAATTATTTAAGACTAACCGCAGCTTAAGATCTATAATTAATAGCCTCGACGATGACACTGACGAATTAAATAAAAATGGAATTTACGTAGCTCTCCTCGCCCTTGATAGTGCCCAGCGAAACGCCAGAATGAAAGAAGACAGCGAGGCTAAACGAGATTTTTTGGAGCGTTTGGAACAATTTAAGAGTAATTTGCTACAAAGAGTGGGCGACTTCCCCTATTACCGCTTTGGTCAAGAGGTAATCTTAATTGAAGATTCACTTTCTATGGATCCCCAGATCGCCAGCGACACAAACTTAGAAAAACCCGCGAGCTTAAACCTAAACATAAAAGATAGCTCGACACTTTTTAAAATTCACTCCCAACTCAACCAAGCTCTTAGCCCAAATAATTCGAGACAAGCAAGGCTCATTGAGGCGACAAACCAATCTCTATCAAGCCAAGGCTTAGATCGCCTTAGGATCTTCGAGGGTATAGAGGAAGACGCCCAGCCTATTTTAGACACCCGCCCCCAGGTCAATCTGGACTCGCCCGAGGCCAGCCAATTGTTAACCGAACGCACCGATGCGTTCCTAAATCAATTAAGTGAGAACCCGCCAACTAACGACGCCGTTACCAGCCTTATGAACCGCGAGGACAAGGCCGATATTATCGCTAGCACTTTTAATAATCCCGCTACTCAAGAAGGTCAAAAGAAAGATAATCTCTTTGATATTGAAAAGCAGGCCTTTCCAACTCCCCCCGACCGCATCGACGCAGCTCTAAAAAGAATAGGGGGGAGCCAGCAATTTTCCGACTCTGTCAGGAGCCTTATGAACCGCGAGGTTATGGCTAGTTTAACCGAACTTACCAACTATAATCTAGTTACTCAGACCGGTCGAACCATTGAAGAATTAGGCTTTTCGTTAGGATTGGATTATACCCTGATCAAACTCCCGCCCCTACCTACAGAAGAAAACCAGGCCAATGGGAATGGACCCATCCAATTCAACTTAGAAGTGATCGGGCACGCTGAACCAAGGTCCGATTTGGTCGCCGCATCGGGCGATCAACCTTTAGAAGGAGAAATTTCGCCAAAATTTCGATTTTTAATAACCTACGCCCCTCTTAACGGTGAAACCAAAGCCGTATTAGAAAGGGCCGAGATTAACTATAATATTAATAGAGCCGAACTCCAAGAAGCCTAAAAATTATATTTTAACTTAAATGATTTACTTTTTCTCCCTTAACTAAAAGGGCTCGCCCTTGAGCCTAGTTAGCTAAGGGAGTCGTTTTTTGAGCATGATATCAAGTTAAAGCCGCCCACCCTATAGAAGAATTTAGACTTTGCCTAATTTTGATTTGAGAAAACTTACGAATTTTTTTCGCCATCTACTCCTCCAACCCTTAGGCAGCGCTTTCGGCCTATGAGTTTAAAGCGGTTAGTCGTTCGAAACTCCCTTTTGAAAAACTATTAAATTTTATTTCGCTCGGCCCTATAAACTGAACGGACGAGGTAATAGGCCAAAAAAAATAAGAGCAGGGGCCACAAAATTAACCTTGGTGCCAACTATGAGCCCAGTTACCCAGGGCAAAAGCGTCAAAATTTTTTTTTAAACCGCTTTTACTGGCATAAATATTGCTTGCCGTACCATCCCGTTGATGAGCCTCCACACCTTCGGGTGGGCAATGTCTCTAAGTTTT
>JAITQT010000199.1 GCA_031288745.1 Deltaproteobacteria bacterium | reverse complement strand
AAAACTTAGAGACATTGCCCACCCGAAGGTGTGGAGGCTCATCAACGGGATGGTACGGCAAGCAATATTTATGCCAGTAAAAGCGGTTTAAAAAAAAATTTTGACGCTTTTGCCCTGGTCCTCGGTCACTTTAACTTGACATTTTTTTTATTTTTTGTTAGCTTATGTATTATTTTGTATAGTTAAAAGATATTATAATTACTTGTTTTATCGGCTCTTTAGCTCGGGTTGTTTTGATATTTTACCTCCCGCCTGACCTATTTTCGTCCGCCATCATCACCTTTAGGAGAACTAAGCTCATCATGAAAGCCAAGCAGGAATACAAAGTCGTACCCAGGATACCAGATCGCCTGGCCCCCCTTCAATCTATGGCCCATAACGTCATGTTCAGTTGGCAAAACGAGATTAGAGACCTCTTCCAGCGCATAGACCCTAAACTGTGGGAAGAGAGCGGACACAATCCAGTTAAACTTTTAGGCTTAGTCGATCAAAAACGCTTTGACGAACTGGCCCGAGATACTGGCTTTATCTCTCAGTTAGACGAAACGGCCCACCGAGTCGAACTGTACTTAAAGAGCCCGCCCATGGCCCCAGAGACGACTTGCGTGGCTTATTTTTCAGCCGAGTTCGGACTAACGACCTGCGTACCAATTTATTCAGGCGGCTTGGGTATCTTGGCTGGCGATCACCTAAAATCTGCTTCAGACGTAAATATTCCCCTGGTAGGCGTGGGGCTTTTATACCAGGAAGGCTATTTCCATCAATACTTAAATAACGACGGTTGGCAGATGGAAAGCTACCTAGATAACCTCTTTGACGTCATGCCTTTAACCAAGGTGCTCAACGATAAAGGTCAGCCTATTAAAGTTTACGTCCGTTTTAAAGAGCGTCAAGCGGCCATAGCTGTCTGGAAAATTCAAGTGGGCCGGGTTCCTCTTTATGTTTTAGACACCGATCTCGAGGAAAACCCTCCCGATATTAGAGCCACCACCGCCCAGCTTTACGGCGGTGATAGAGAGATGCGTATCCGCCAAGAGATAGTTTTAGGTGTCGGCGGGGTCAGGGCTTTAAAGGCCATGGGCATCACTCCCACCGTTATCCACATGAACGAGGGGCACAGCGCTTTTTCAGCCTTAGAGCGTATAAACCTTTTGCGTCAAGATCAAGGTCTCACCTTTGACGCGGCTAGGGAAATAGTTAGGGCCTCAACCGTCTTTACCACCCACACCCCCGTACCGGCTGGAAATGACACCTTTGACCCCAATCTAGCTAGGGCCTACCTAGAGGATTATTCCAAAGAACTAGGCATCAGCTGGCCGGTCCTGTTGGGCTACGGCCGAGTCAACCCTAGAGACGATTCCGAGCCTTTCGGGGTAACCCCCCTATCTTTGCGCTTTGCCTCTCACGCCAACGGGGTTAGTAAACTTCACGGTTTAGTTAGCCGCAATATGTGGCAAAACATCTGGCCTAAAACCCCAGTCGAAGACACCCCCATTGATTCGGTCACGAATGGAGTACACGTTTCTACCTGGGCCTCTAGAGAAATCTCACGCCTCTACTCTCGCTACTTAGGCCAAGACTGGAAGGAAGATCCTGATCCCAAAAGAATCTGGGAGTCTATTGGCCAAATCCCGCTCTCTGAACTTTGGCGGGCCCACTGCCACTGTCGCGAGCGCCTAATCGCCTTTGCCAGAAGATCGTTATTTAAGCAATTGCAACGGCACGGCTCTCCCGCTTCTGTGCTTAGAAGCTCGATGGAAATCTTTAGCCCAGATGCTTTAACCATTGGCTTTGCCAGACGCTTCGCCACCTATAAGAGGGCCACTTTGTTATTTTCCGACCCCGATAGGTTAAGCTCAATCCTCAATCACCCTGAAAGGCCCATCCAGATTATCATCGCAGGAAAAGCCCACCCGCAAGATAACGAGGGCAAAGCCTTTATCAAACAAATCATCCATTATTCTCGCGATGAACGGTTCCGCAATAGAATCTTGTTTTTAGAAAACTATAACATCCACCTGGCCGCCCTTTTGACCGCCGGCTGTGACGTCTGGCTCAACAATCCCAGAAGGCCGCTGGAGGCTTGCGGCACCAGCGGAATGAAAGCCTTGGTTAACGGTGTGCTCAATCTTTCTATTCTCGACGGCTGGTGGGACGAGGGCTACAATCCCAAATACGGTTGGGCCATTGGTAGCGGTGAGGTTGATTCCAATCAAGAACTCCAGGATCAGACTGAAAGTCAGGCCCTCTATAACCTTTTGGAGCGCCAAGTGGGCCCCGACTTTTACACTCGCACCTCCGACGGTATTCCGGTGGCTTGGTGCGAGATGATGCGTCAATCGATTAAAGATCTGGTACCGCGCTTTAACTCCCACCGCATGGTGTTGGAGTATTACGAGCGCTTCTACCGCCAAAGTTCGGATCGTTACAACGCCCTAACCAAAGATAATTATAAGCCCGCTGCCGAACAAGCCGCCTGGTGCAATAAGCTTATGACCAGCTGGCAAGACGTGTCCGTAATCGATTTATCTAGCGTTAGCGACGGCTCTAAAACGGTGGGCCAGAGTGTTTCAGTTATGGCTAAAATCAACTTAGGAGCCCTTCTGCCAGAAGACGTGACAGTCGAGGCCTATTACGGGGATATGGACCACCAAGGAGAGTTCATCTCCCGCCAGACTTTAAGCTTAACCTCGTCTGGCCAAGACTCAAACGGGGTCTACAACTATCAAGGGCAAATTGTCTGCGATAAGCCCGGTCGCTTTGGCTATACAGTGAGAGTGATGCCCAGCCGCGATAAACTCGGGAACCCCTTTGTGCTAGGACTAGTAGCCTGGGCCTAAATTAGCTCTAAACCTTACCAGACTAAAGTTGCCTCTTTCTTAATTCCACACCTTAAGCTCTTTTCTTTTAGCTTCCAGATGAAAGGTAGGGCGGCAAGTTAGGTTTCAAAGATTGTAACCGTTCACCAAGTCTTTTTTTCCCCAAGTGCGGCTGGTAGCGACTTTCGAGTTGTAATTAAGTTTTAGCATACCCTTAAGATCTTAACATTAGTTCTTTTGAGGTTTCTACTTAGCTCTCTGCTCCAACCATATATTTTAACTTGGATTAAAGTTAAAATTACTACTCTCCTATAGGGGGCTACATTGTTGCGCTATGTGTCGTCCCTTTCAATAGGCTTGGCACCGCAACGTTCTTACTTGTGAACGGACACCTAAGATTTAAGGTTACTAGCTAAAGCAAAGCTAAGATGGTGCTCATTAGGCTAGCCGGGTGCCATCGTGCTTTGTCTAGTCCGTACGCCTTCGCTCCTGACTTGTTTTTATTTTTTTGCCATCTTAAGACCGTCGAATCGTTACCTAAAAAAATCAATAGTTAAGAATCGGGCAGGTGGCGGGTTTTGCCCCGCCGTCTGCCCACGTCACCTAAGACGTTCCGTGTGAGGCCGGGTACTTCGTTAGTCTGATACTACTCAAGACGACTTAATATAAGTTGGCGTCAGGGTTTTCTTGATATTCTCAATCATTTTTACTCAGATTACCGTACTAAGCCGTTCCCGATTCTTATTAGGTTTCCAACTTTCCCTCCTTATGGATAGCCCGCTAAATCTACGTTTTTCTGCTTTCTATGCATGAGTACCCTTTCCACATATGAGGAGACAATTACCGTTGAGTTTTTTCTCTCAAGTTCGTCCCTTCGGCACTATGGCTTGAGCTGACTTCTTAAGCCTCAAAGACCCGTTGCCGCGCCCTTTACTAATTTAATGGCCAGGTAAGATCCCTCTTAAGTTAAAGCACTAGCTTTTCCTACATAGTCGCCACTAAAAAAGGATAACACCATTAAATTACTTCATTTTTTTTAATTTGCTTTAATTTTAAGATATCGTTAAAATATGCTAAAATTTAATAATTTATAAAGACGGCTGA
>JAITQT010000198.1 GCA_031288745.1 Deltaproteobacteria bacterium | reverse complement strand
TGATTTAAGCGGGGCCCCCATCGAGTTCGCCCTTGGCTGATAGACTCGTCCAGGTTTTTCCATACCACTCGTCCTCGCTTTCATTTAATTGATTTTTCACGCTGCCCTTGAGCGTTGTCTATAAATTTCCATTCCCTTTTTTTGCAAAACGCTCGCGCCATCCCATTAGCTATTTAAGTCCCTGCGGTTTTTTGGTCGACCGCTCCCGACTGCCGAGCAGGTTTAAAATTTTTTTCGGCTTTAGGCTCCCCCAGACTCGCCCAGCCGCTCCCTTAGGGCATTTTTGAGAGTGAGTTTTTGGAGTTTAGGGCCTTGTGCTCCGTCTTACAGAGGATACAAAAAAATAATGTCCGACCATAATAGTTCCGCCCCAACTTTTTTTTTGGGGCTGGACGCCGGCTCTATCAGCGTAAAATTAGCTCTCTTAGACCTAAATAGAAACTTAATTGACTGCATCTACGTCCGTCACCACGGTCAGCCGTACCAAACGGCCCTGCAGACTATAGAAGACCTATTAAAGTCTCGCGACCCTCACTGCGTCGCCCCTCCCTTTGTTACTGGCACAGCCGTGGGCCGGCTGGCCGAACTGTTGGGCGGCTCTACTGTTGGTGAAATCAGGGCTCTGACCTTAGCTGCTAAACTAGTTGCCCCTGAGGCCAATTGCTTAATCGACATTGGCGGAGAAGACACCAAACTACTTTGGTTTTCAGCTAATAATCAAAACGACTTTGTCCTCGCGGATTTTGCCATGAACGCCATGTGCGCTGCTGGGACCGGCTCGTTTTTAGATCAGCAAGCTCACCGCTTAGGTTACGATATCGAAGGCTTTGGTCGCCTGGCTCTTAAAAGCCAAGTCCCCCCTAGGGTGGCCGGCCGTTGTAGCGTCTTTGCTAAAAGCGACATGATCCATCTTCAACAATCGGCTACCCCCGATTATGAGATAATCTACGGCTTGTGCCTAGCCATGGCTAGGAACATTAAAAGTGGGCTAGCTAAGGGGCGAGCTCTTTCTGCTCCGGTTTTATTTACCGGTGGCGTGGCCGCAAATCCTGGCCTAGCTAGGGCTTTAAAAGAAATATTAGACCTAGACGATTTAAGTTTAATTATCCCCGAGAGCCATTTTGTCTTTGGAGCCTTGGGGGCCGCCTTAGCGGCGAGGGATAGGTTTATTAAAGTTGATAACCCTCAAAAAATAAGCCCTAGCCCTTGGAATCTCTTAGCCCTTTCTCAATTTGTCAAAGCCCCGCGCTCCTCCCCAAGTCGCCTCGCCCCCTTAGAAAAGCCTAAAAGCTCCCCTAAAACCACAAGCTTTGATTGGCACCAAATCTCTCCAGACAATCCCTTGGAAGTCTATATTGGCGTTGACGTGGGCTCTGTTTCGACCAACGTGGTCTTAGTTACACAAGAGGGACGCTTAGCGGCCAGACAATATCTCCCCACGGCTGGAAGACCCCTTGAGGCTATAGCTAAGGCCTTTGAGGCTATAGCTCCTCTATCGGCTAATAAATGCCGCGTCATTGGAGTTTGCGCCACTGGCTCAGGTCGCTATTTAACGGCCGACTATTTAGGGGCCGATTTGACCGTTAACGAGATTACGGCCCAGGCTACGGCCGCAGTGGCTATCGATCCCACGGTGGATACGATTTTTGAAATAGGCGGCCAAGATTCCAAATACATTTCTATTAGAAATGGCGTTATCGTTGATTTTATGATGAATAAGGCCTGCGCCGCTGGGACCGGCTCGTTTCTGGAAGAGCAGGCCGATAAACTGGGGCTATCAATTAAAGAAGAATTTGGTGCTTTAGCCCTCTCTTGCCCAGCGCCAGTAGCCTTAGGGGAGCGCTGCACGGTTTTTATGGAGTCCGACCTTGTCCATCACCAGCAAAACGGAGAGGACGTGCCCTCTTTAACCGCAGGCTTGTGTCACTCCATTGTAGCTAACTACCTAGGTCGAGTGGTGGAAACTAGAAGCGTTGGTCAAAACATCTTTTTCCAAGGCGGCACCAGCTTTAATCAAGGGGTAGCCGCAGCCTTTAATTGCAAACTTGGGCGCGAGGTGACAGTGCCTGATAACGCCGACGTGACCGGGGCCGTGGGGGCGGCCTTAATCGCTCGCGATCGCCGTACTTGGGATAGTTCTAGCTTTGTTGGTTTTGATCTAAGTAAGCGCCAGTATATCATTAATAGTTTTGAGTGCCGATACTGCGCTAACCGCTGCGAAATAAGAAAAGTTACGGTAGAAAACGGGCAACCCTTTTTCTACGGCTCGCGCTGCGAGCGCTACGAGCAAGATAGTCAAAAAATTAAACCCCCTTTGCCTTCCCCTGATTTATTCGCCTTTAGAGAGCAAGCTTGTTTTAATCCGCCAGAGCTTTCTTTTCTCCTAAACGACCCTACAGTTTCGCGGCGAGGCCGATTGGGGCTAATTAGGAGCATGTTTTTCGCAGAACTGGGGCCCTTTTGGTCTGTCTTTTGGGCTAAGCTTGGCTTTTTGCCTATCTGGTCAAGTCCCACCAACAAAACTATTATCCATAGAGGCTGTGAACGCACGACCTCAGAATTTTGCTTTCCCATTAAGGCGGCCCACGGGCACTTACTTGATCTGATTGATAAAGGAGTGGAGCACATATTTCTTCCGTCGGTAATCAACATGCCCGCCTCCCCCGACGGTCGCTCCCCTGATAACGCTGCATGCCCTTACGCTCAATCTTTAGCTTACACTGCGTCTTCCGCCTTGGACCTTAAGCCTCCTCTACTTTTAACCGGCCCGGTCTTTTTCGGGGAGGGAGAGGCCGCACTCTTAAAATGTTTAACCGAGCTAGGCCGTAAACTCTCCATTAGCCCTACCGAAGTAAAGCCGGCCATGATGGCCGCCAAAGAAGCGTATTTTCAATTTCAAAACCGACTTTTAGAAAAAGGCCGCGAGATTTTAACCTCCCTGGGGCCCAACGATATGGCTATGGTGGTGGTGGCTAGGCCCTACAATGGTTTTGATAGCGGCCTTAACCTTAGGTTAAACCAAAAGCTCTCCGATCTTGGGATCTTAGGGCTCCCCATGGACTTTTTACCTCTTACTAACGGGGGCGACGAGCCCAGTGCCCAATACTGGCGCTATGGCCAAAAAATTACCGCAGCTGCTGCTGCGGTCACCCTTGACGATAGGCTCGAGGCCCTATATATTTCTAATTTCGGCTGCGGACCAGATTCTTTTATCCTCCACTTTTTTAAGCACCTCATGGGGGCCAAACCATTTCTCGAAATTGAAATCGACGAGCACTCCTCCGACGTTGGAGCAGTAACCCGCCTGGAGGCCTTTTTAGATTCTTTAGCCGCTAGAAAGGCTCGCCAAAACTTTAAGACCCAAACAAGGTATTTAAAAAAGCCATCTTCGCCTTTAAGCGTTGTCCGCTCCCCTAAAAAGGGGCAAACTATTTACATCCCACCCATGTGCGACCACACTAGGGCCTTGGCTGCTTCTTTTAGGGCTGCGGGCTTTTCGGCCGAGGCTTTACCACCCTCTGATGAAGAGACGGTCGCCTTAGGTCGGGCCCAAACCTCGGGAAAAGAGTGTTATCCTTTAATATTAACCGTGGGCGATTTTATTAAGCTCACCAAAAGGCCTAATTTTGATTCGTCCAAGTCCACACTCTTTATGCCCACCTCCAACGGCCCCTGCCGTTTTGGGCAATACGGGCGCTACGCTAACTTAGTTATGAAGCGCCTAGGCTTTAACGATTTAGAAATTATAGGGCTCGATCAAACCGGAGGCATGTACCAGGCCCTAGATCAAGCATCTGACGCTAAGGGTGGGACCAGCCTATCTAAAAGTATTTGGCGCGGACTAGTGGGCGTTGATCTTTTATATAAAGCCCTTCTTCACGTAAGACCAAGAGAAATAAAAGAAGGAGCGGCCCAAGAGGCCTACTCCCAATCGCTAGAGCATTTCGTAGAGGCTATGGAGAAGGGCAAAACTAGTAGCCTTATCAACTCTCTTACCCAGGCTAGAGATCGCTTTGAAGCGGCCAGACGTAAAGAACTTAACGGGCTACCAAAAGTTGGGCTTGTAGGGGAAATATACGTTCGCAACAACGATTTCGCCAACGAAAACGTTATTAAAAGACTAGAAGCTCTAGGAGCCGAGATCGTCTGCCCCCCCTTAACCGAGTGGGTCTTTTACACCGGCTACGTTAACGCCATGCGGGCCGCCCGGAGGGGTGACTGGAAAAAGCGTTTCGCCGCCCTTTTAACCAACCTCTTTCAAGATCGCGATTTTAACCGCCTGTCTAAGTCATGGAAGGGTTTTTTCCCTGAACCAGTTAAAGAGCCGCCGGTTTCTAAGGTAGTTGAGTTGGGAGAAAAATTTCTCCATCGTACCTTTCAAGGCGAAGCCATCCTTTCTTTAGGTAAGGGCCTGGAATTTTATAGCCGCGGCGCTAGAGGCCTAGTTAACGTCATGCCCTTTACCTGTATGCCAGGTATGGTGGTGGGAGGCCTAACAGATCGCCTTCGTGACGAAGCCTCGGGCATGCCAGCCATTAGCCTATCTTTCGATGGTCAACGCCAGACCAATACCCAAGCTAGGCTCGAAGCCTTTATGTATCAAGTTCATAATTTTAAGAATCAGTTCTTAGTTTAAAGGCGTTTCTAATCCCCGTTTGGCTAAAAAATAAAACTAAACGGCGCGGAAAAAAAATCAACGCCTTGTTTTAAAAGTCATAACTACAGAGGAGCACCTGTGGAGAAAATCATCATCAACGCGGCGGACCCGGAAGAGTGCCGGGTAGCCATGCTTGACGCCGAGGGAAGACTTCAGGAGTATTACTCGGACTCGACCTTAAAGCAGCAGAGTTTGTCAAATATTTACAAGGGAGTAATTCAAAATATCGAACCTAGCCTGCAAGCTATTTTCGTTAACTTCGGAACCGATCGCAACGGCTTTTTGCAGCTAGCCGACATCCACCCTGAATATTATCTAGAAGAACAAAACTCCCGCTCACCCGATCTAAAGCGCTGCTTCAGAAAAGGCCAAAGCATTTTGGTGCAAGTGATTAAAGAACCGTCTCTTATTAAGGGAGCGGCCTTAACCTCTTATATATCACTTGCCGGTCGCTTCATCGTCTTAACCCCTGGCCGCGATCACGTGGGGGTGAGCCGCAAAATCGAAAACGAGGTCGAGCGCTGCCGCCTTAAGGCTATTGCCGAAAGGCTTCCGGTACCCGAGGGTTTGGGCTATATCATTAGGACTGTAGCCGAAGGGAGAACTAGCAGAGAGCTAGCCGAAGATCTCTATAGCGTCCATAACCTATGGGAAGACATCCGCCGGCGCGGCCAAGAGGCCCCGGCCCCAAGCCTTATTTATCGCGAACAAGATTTAGCTATAAAAATCCTACGAGATCACTTTACTAGCGAAATTAAGGAAATATTAGTTGACGATCAAGCGACCTTTTCTAAAGTAGTCAATTATATTAAGGCCATTTCCCCTGGCCAGCATAAGATAGTTAAGTTTCACAAGGAAAAAAGGCCTGTTTTTGCTAAACACCAATTAGAAGAGCAACTGGACGCTATTTTTCAAACTTCCGTCAAACTTAAATCTGGAGGCTCCATCGTCATTACCCCTACCGAGGCCTTGGTTTCTATTGACGTTAACTCTGGAAAAGGCACCAAAGAGATCTGCTTAGAAGACACTGCCTTTACCACTAATTTAGAGGCGGCCGAGGAAGTGGCCCGTCAACTTCGTTTAAGAGACCTTGGCGGTTTGGTGGTGGTCGATTTTATCGACATGCGTGAAGAGCGCCACCGCCGCGATGTAGAAAGAAAGATACGGGAAGCGTCTAAGGCCGATAAGGCTAAGACTGATTTTGGCGCTATTTCTAAATTTGGTCTTTTAGAGCTAACTAGACAGCGCCTAAGGCCGCCAATTGAAACCGGTAGCTATATACCCTGCCCCCACTGCCATGGTCGAGGCATAGTTAAAACGCCTGAAAGTGCCTCACTCAGCTTTTTACGACAGCTTTCCCACCAAATGCTCAAAGGTGACTTTGGTAGCCTTAAAGCTAAGCTTTGCCCTGAAGTAGCCCACTATCTATTAAACTTTAAACGAAACGATCTGGCCAAACTAGAGGAGCGTTTTCAGATAAAAATCCTCATCTTTGGAGACGAAAACGTTGCCCCTGGCGAATTTGAGCTTGAGCCCATTAAAAAAACTAGCGAGATGGAAACGGTCAAACCCGGGCAAGTGTCGGTCTCACTTTATGAAGAGGAAGAAGACTACCGCCCCTACTCTCGTGAGAGCCGATTAGATAATAAAACCTTTCACTCTCAAAGCTGCTCGGAATATGGCTCGGAACCAAGCGAAAAGCTAGAAGACGATAGTAATTTGGGGAGCGACCCCTCAAAATCCACCGGACGCCGCCCCGGATCCAATCGGCGCGAAAGTCGCGGCCGACGCGCCAGGGGCCGCAGCCGTCTTGACTTATCGAAAAATTCCTACGGAGAAACATCGGCCACTCGGCCCAACGTCTCCGCCTAAGAGGCCATGATTTGGAGATATTACGGCTTTGGCTTTCAATCTTTCTAGTTTTGACCTTTCTTTCTTTCTCAGCTTCCTGCGTCGCCCCCAACCGCTATCGTAGCGGCTTGGAAGCCCCGCTGGCCCCGATTTATAAAGAAAGAAGGCTGACTATCATCTTTGAGCGAGAAAACGATTTTTCCTCTCTAGCTAACATTGACATTAATATTATTTTAGACTCTCCCGCTAAATTAATTAGCCCCGCCGTGGGCCTAGGGCGAACCAACCAAGAAGGGAGGCTTGAACTTATAATAGAGCCGGTGGCCGTTTACGACCAGCACACTCTTAAAGGCGAAGACGTCATCATTGATTATCCGGCCATACTAACCATATCGTTTAACGATGGGTCCAAAATCTACGAATGGAAGATTGACGCCTCAGAATCATTTGCCCGTTATCAAGACCCGCTCTATCAAGGTCTTAACCGCGATCCTGATTCGGCCCCTTACTTAGTTACTTTAACCATCCCCTAAAGGCCCTTTTACTTAAATGAGTTATTTTGCCGATTACGAAAACTTAAAAAAAACTATCTCTTTTGAGCCTCAAAACATTGATCTAGGAGATGGCCTATTTGTTTATAATTTAGATTTTGTCTCTCAAGGTTCTCCCTCCGACCCGCAAGGTACTCTTCTAGGCCCCGGAATCCCTGAGGCCATTAAGGCTCAGCTCCCTAAAGAGGTTAATCTTGATAGCCTTTTTGTGACCCCGGATAACGAAATTATAGAAAACAAACGTTTTCGCTATCACCTGTTTCGTAAGGGCCCTAAAGAAGATTCGTCAGGTCTAATAATCTTACTCCACGGCTTTAACGAAAAGCGTTGGGATAAATATTTGCCCTGGGCCAAGGCCTTGGTCGAAAGAACCTCTAAGAGCGTTCTATTATTTCCCATTGCCTTCCATATGAACCGGGCCCCGGAAATATGGAGCGAAACAAGGCCCATGCATAAGGTTAGCCAGTATCGTAAGAAGCTTTTCCCCAACGTTTTATGCTCAACCTTATCTAACGTCGCCATAAGCTTTCGCATGCACCAGAACCCGGCCCGTTTTTTTTGGTCAGGCTTAGAAAGTTACTTAAATTTAGTAAGCTTAGTTAAATCAATCCGCCTTGGGGAAATTGAAGCTATTAAAAGCGATGGGCCCATCGACTTTTTTACTTATTCCATAGGAACTTTTCTTGGTCAAATCTTACTTATGACCAACCAAGATAATTTATTTTCTAACTCTCTTTTCGTCGCCTTTTGCGGCGGCCCGGTCTTTAATCGCCTCTTTCCAGTTTCTAAATTTATCTTAGATTCGGAAGCTAGCGTTAGTCTCTACTCATTTTTAGTTGAGCATTTAGAGAGTCATTGCCGGAAAGATTCTCATTTAAACCATTATCTCACCAAGAGCCCCGAGGGCTGCTCTTTTTGCGCCATGCTTAATTATCGAAATAATCTTAAGTGGAGAGAAGATCAATTTAGGCTTTTAGCCGAGCGCATTTACGCTCTAGCTTTAACCGGCGACGAGGTAGTGACCCCTTACGAAGCGATTAATACTCTCCAAGGCTCTTTTCGAGAGATTAAAATAAAAGTAGATATCCTTGATTTTCCCTTTCCCTTTAGGCACGAGGATCCCTTCCCTTTGTCTAACAAATTCGAAGTTCAAATCGATAAATGCTTTAATTTGGTCATGGATAAAACGGGCGGCTTTCTTCAGTAATTTTTTCCATCCGGAACTCTTCCGGCTTATAATCAGCTTCGACCGCTGTCGGGGCCTTAGTAATTTTTAGGTAATGTTATGCAGACAAACGTTGGTCTACTTGGCTACGGCAACATAGGCTCCGGGGTGGCCAAGATTATTTTGTCGGATGGCGAACTCTTAGCCCAAAAACTTGGCTGGCCCATTCAGCTTGTTAAGGCTGCAGTCCGCAACCCTAAGGCCGCTAGAGGCTTTGAACCAGTCGAGGGCCTACTAACCACCAATCCCCACGAAATCGTAGGCAATCCCAATATTGATATTGTGGTCGAATTAATGGGTGGCTTAGAGCCGGCCAGAACCTTAATTTTAGAAGCCTTGGCCGCCAATCAACACGTGATTACAGCCAATAAATACCTTTTAGCTGTTCACGGCCGAGAAATCTTCGCCGCTGCAGCTAAAGCTAACAAGGCAGTCATGTTCGAAGCGGCCGTGGCCGGGGCTATTCCGGTCATTAGAGCCCTTAAGGAGAGCTTAAGTGCCAACCGCATCCAGTCAGTCTATGGGATTTTAAACGGGACCACTAATCATATCCTAACGCGCATGAGTAAAAATTTAATCCCTTTTAAAGACGCGCTCAAGGAAGCTCAGGAGGCTGGTTACGCCGAAGCTGACCCCTCTTCGGACATTTTAGGCTACGACGCTGCCCACAAACTTACTCTTCTCACCGCCTTGGCCTACGGAGCTTTACCGAAGATTGAAGATATTTACATAGAGGGCATAACCGAGCTTGAACCCATGGATTTCTCGTTTGCGGCCGAGTTTGGCTACGTGATAAAGCTCTTGGCCGTCTCTAGCCTTTGCCAAGATGAAGGTAAACTTGAGGTGCGGCTCCATCCGACCATGATACCTTTGGGCCGGCTTATTTCGGGGGTAAGCGGAGTGACCAATGCGGTCATGATCTGCGGGCACGCCTCTGGAGACATCTTCTTTTCTGGGGCTGGGGCTGGCATGATGCCCACAGCTTCTTCGGTAGTAGGTGATATCCTCGAAGTAGCCAGACTTGATAAAACTCTGCCCAATTTAAGGACCCCGGCCTTGGGTTGGCAAAACCTTAATAATTTATATAAAGTTAAACCTATGGGCGAACTCTTTCTAAGGTACTATATTAGGCTAACCGTTGAAGATCGCCCCGGGGTCTTAGCCGCCATCAGCGGCGTGTTTGGCGAGCACGATATTAGCCTAGCCCAGGTCATCCAAAACGGTCATGGCCCCACCACCAGCTGGGTTACCTTAGTAATCCTTACCCATAAGGCTCAGGAAGCCAACGTTCAAGCGGCCATTGCGGCCACTAAGGCCTTAAACGTAGTTTCCGACGCTAAGGCTATTAGGCTTGAAGATTTAAACTAATTTAATCACATTTCTTCGTTTTTTTAGTAACCGTTCACCAAGTCTTTTTTTCCCTCGTTGCGGCTGGTAGCGACTTTCGAGTTGTAATTAAGTTTTAGCATACCCTTAAATTCTTAACATTAGTTCTTTTGAGGTTTCTACTTAACTCTCTGCTCCAATCATATACTTTAACTTGGATTATTATTAAAATTACTAAGCTCCTATAGAGGGCTACATTGTTGCGGTATGTGTCGTCCCTTTCAATAGGCTTAGCACCGCAACGTTCACAGTTGTAAGCGGACACAGCAAGATAAAACTAAAAAAACGCTTAGCTTTTGCCAGGCGTTTTTTTTTACAATTAAATTTTATTTTGCCTATTTAGGCGGCGAACACAAGGTCCTAGCTACTCGGTGTCCGTTCACAAATGTGAACGTTTAAGGGCCCGTTCACAAAAGAGAACGCTGCGGTGCCAAGCCTATTGAAAGGGACGACACGTACCGCAGCAATGTAGCCCCCTATAGGAGCTTAGTAATTTTAACATTAACCAAAGTTAAAATATATGGTTGGAGCAGAGAGCTAAGTAGAAATGATAAAAGAACTAATGTTAAGAACTTAAGGGTATGCTAAAACTTAATTACAACTCGAAAGTCGCTACCAGCCACAACGTGGGGAAAAAAAGACTTGGTGAACGGTTACGCTACTCGTAAACACAGCCGCAACTTTTCTGGCGGTATAAATCTAAGTCGCGACTTAGCTCTATCCCTTCGTTCCAACCTTGCCTAAAATCTTGATAATAAAAATCAAGCCCGTGTTCAGCCGCAGCCGCCAAACCTTGTTGGATAATTAGCTCGTGTTTTTGTCTGCGGCTATATAAAAGAGAGGTGGTAAAGGCATCAGCCCTAAGTTCTCGAGCCCGGCGGGCCGCCTTGGTAAGCCTTAATGAGTAACAAAGAGCGCAGCGCTCAGGTACGCTCGGGCTTTGGGCATAAGCTTGTAAAAATTTTAAAGGCTCGTAAGGAGGCGAAAAATCAAGGGTTAAGCCATTTGTTGATAAGCCCAAGCGCTTAGGCATCTCTAAAGCTAGATAAGCCGCCCCATCGCGTCGCCTGATAAATTCTTCTCTGGGCTGGATATTGGGATTATAAAACCAAAAGATAGTCTTTTCCGCGCCGAGGCGAGAGAGGAGCGTTTTAAGGGGCCAGGCGGCGCAGGGGCCGCAACAAACGTGAAGTAAAATCTTGGGAGGAGCCACTTCGATTAAACCTCTTGGGCTCGCTTTAATTGACATGGTAGGTAAACTCAATTAAGCAACCTTGATTGGGGCTAGAAATAATCTTTATCTGGCCGTTGCGCCTAGTAACTAAAACCATGACTGCGGTTAGCGATAAGCCCACCCCCACTTGGCCTTTGGTAGAAAAAAGAGGCTCGAAGGCGTGAAGTTTTACTCTCTCGTCCATACCCCGGCCATTATCGCGCACGCTCATAGTCAAAAAATCAAGATTTCGCTCAGCCCGGACCACTATTCGGGGATCTTTAGTTTGCCCCACTGCCTCCAAGGCGTTTTTCAAAAGAGCCTCAAAGATAGTGAATAAATCCTCATAGACAACCCTCTGAGGCTTTAGGTTACGGGCTTCATTTAAAAAGGAAACTTGGTCTAAAATTTTGGGCCCGACCGAAAAAGATTCCGCCGGACCGTTTAAGAGTTTGTCTTTCACTTTCCGCCAGGCCTCGTCCACCACCAAGCCAACCAGAAGATTTTTTTCATCTCCTTGCCTACCAACTCTATTCATACGGCTTAACTCTTCCAAAAGGTGAACGGCCTGATTGAGGCTATTTAGCGAATCTTGTAGATACTCTCGCCTCTTATCGTTACTTTGATTAATATTATCCAAATCTATTAGATTTAGGGCCCCCATGGTAGCTGATAAGATATTTTTTAGGTTATGGTCGAGCCAAAGGCTCAGCTGAGCTTGGGCCTCGAAGCGAGTTTTGGTCGTTATCGCGCCTAGCTCTTTGCTCCTTAGTTTTTGATCTTCTAATAATTTAGAAATTAACTCAGGTAAGCTATCGTAATAATCTCTATTTTTAATTAAATAATCAACTGCGCCCGATAACAAGGCCTTCCGAGCAAGGCTTTCATGACCTAAAGCCGCAGCCATTAAAACTAAAGAATCAGGACTTAAGCGCTTCAGATTTTCCAAAAACGACAGACCATCACCTTCGGCTAGATAAAAATTAACCAAAGTTAAATCAGGTTTTCTCTCTTGGTGGAGGGCCAAGGCCTCCGCTTGTGAGGTGGCGGCCATGGTCTCGTGCCCGGCTCCATTCAATACGGCGGAGGTATAATCAGCCGTGACGGAGTTGCATTCGACTATCAAAATTAAGGCCACGTGAAACCTCTACCGCCTCTTTGACAAATCGGTCCTCTCGCTCTGAAGCTCATCCTTTCGATGGCCCGAACGGATAATAGACCAAATCATCAGCCCCGCCCCTAAACAAATCCAGACGTCGGCCAGGTTAAAAGCCGGCCAATGATACTGGCCTACGTGGAAATCTAAAAAATCAACCACCGCCTTGTAGCGCGCCCTATCGACCACGTTACCTGCCGCCCCGCCAAAGATCAGGCCCAAGGCCATTAAAAATAGCCTATCGCTCTCTTTGGCCTTTAAATAAAACCACATCAAGGGAATTAGGGCCAACATGGTTAATATTATCATTTTTAAGCCCTGATAGGGTCCAGCCCCTGAAAAAAGACTACAAGCGGCCCCTTGGTTAAAGACCAAGACTAAATTAAAAAAACTAGTGAGCTGATAAACCTCGGTGAACTTTAACCCGGAAAGGGCCAAATGTTTAGTGACCAAGTCTAAAATTACTGCCCCGGAGGCCCAACCTAAAACTGTCAGGGGTTTGACTAGTAAAGACATATCCCTCGCCAATGGCTCGCCTTAGCTCTATAGCCGGCGAGGAGAAGACAATACCCCGCTAATTATCAATGGAAGTCAGATCGCATAAGCTAGCTAGCTTAGGCTCGAGAACTTCAAGGATTGGCAGAAAATCGGTCTTCCTTAAGCCTAGGGTCTCCCAAGCGGCCATCGACACGGGCGGGACCAATTTATCGCCTGCGTTACCAAAACCCTTAGCCCTAATAATAATATCGGCCACATGAACGATGGCCGTACAATCGGGCTTAACCACGGCCTTTTCAGGGCGGTGATGGAGGCGCATGGGTTCGGCTAAGGTTTCAGGTAGGTTCCAATGTTCAGCCAGCCACTGACCAACCTCGCAATGATCAAAATCAAGCACCTGGCTCTCGGCTTCATAAAACAATAAACTGCCTGTTTTAAGTTTCTCCTTAACTAGGTTCATCTCCTCAGGAAGGTTTAGGGCTAAGACCACTTTACCTAGATCGTGTAAAAGCCCAGCTACTAAGACTTCCTCGGCGTCGGCGCGGCCCAAAAGAGTGGCCACAGCCCCGGATGCTGCAGCGCAGCCGATGGAGTGTTCCCACAAGCCGGCCATACTCTTTTGAATCATGTCGAAGACGCTACTAGTGAGAACTAGCCCCTTTACTACGTCGAAACCTAAGATAACCAGAGCTTGAGAAATAGAGCTAATTTTTCTAGACATGCCAAAAAAGGCGCTATTGGCCATGCGTAAAACCTTGGCCGACAGAACTTGATCTTGAGAGATCATTCGCCCGACCTCGGCTGCGCTGGTTTCGGGGTTTTCAACCATTCTAGAGATCTTAGCCACTATTCCGGGCACGGTGGGCAAATTTTTAATCCGCCTCACCTCCCGCTTGGCTTGCACCCTATCTTGAATTTGACTCTCACCGGCCATCGGCTTCACCGCCGCCGGCTTGGTTATTAAGCGCCTTTTGAGGGAATGGTGAGGAATCGTCGGCCGGGATATTAATTAAAGCTAGGGTTTCGTCTCTAGCCTTGGTGGCTAAAAATATTAAAGTTTTCTTGAGTGCTTGAAGAACTTGTTGATCGTTTACCCTTATAAAACGCGCCTCTAAGTCGGCCAAGAATTGATTGTATTCGTTGATGACCTCCTCGGCCGAACGCGATTCCTCCTCTTCAATAACGATAGTGTCGATATTCATGCGGCTAAGCATGCGCAGCAAGCCTTCGGTAATCTCGGCCCCTTGATTGGCCAGGAGGACTCCGTCGTGGCGAGCCAACTTTTCGGCTAAGATTTGGCCCGGAACGGCCTTATCAATGGGAATGCGTTTCAACTAAAACAACCTCATTTATGGTAAAAAGTCGCATTAAGGAAGGTAAAAGTCCTTACCAATAGCCAAAAGCGGATAAATCTTCTCTTAACCTTATCTATTACTTTTACGGCCCAACCGCGCCTCGCTCTTATCTGAGCTGAAAAACTTTAGGGAAGAAAGAGCGTTATTGAACAAAGAGGAGATTAACGAAACTAAGAAGAAAAATATCGATAGATTAATAGGCCAAAACCAAAAATAAATAAAATTAACCACCAAACTAGCCTATATATATATAATTATTACTAAAAAATATAAATCATAAGTCTCAATATTATTGGAAATCATACATCAAATACCGTTTAAAATCCAGCGCATCGAAATAAGGTAAATACCTTAGAACCAAGGGCCAAAGATATTTGACTAAACTCACATTTTGATTTTATGGTTGGGCCTCAATCCTATTAGCGAGAAAGGCATTTCTGGAGCTGGCTAAGCTTTATTTTTTTGCTCCAGCTTATCTATCCCGGCCATAAGCCTAGTCAGTCAAATTTAAAATTTTAACTCTAAAACTAAGCCCACACGAGGATAAAATGAGTCGTTTTTTTTCGGCTCGTTATAAAATTATTAATATTAAATTTATGGTATAATATTTTCAGAACGACAAACTAAATTCTACCACTCATAGAGGCGGGCCAAGCGAATAATGATAAGGAAAAAACTAATTTTGATCGAAGCGCAAAAACCTCTTAAAAGCAAAATAGTCTAACAAATTGACTAGTAATACGGACATATTACAAATTTAAGGACTGAATAAAGGGGACTTTTTGCGCTTCGATCAATTTTTGCTAACACCTCTCTTTAAAGAGAGTGATTTGTAAAAGCCTTCAGTTGACCAAGGTAAGCTAGAGTTACAAGCTTATAGATAAGGGCAAGGAAAGTACGAAACGAATAAGAGTTTAAGCCGGAAATCAATATTTTAAGATTAACGCCCTTTGCTTCTGTTGGGGCCTCTTTTCAAGGAGCTTGTCCTCATAGTTAAAGTTTTAGGATAAAAATCGCAAATAACTTAACCCCGCCCCTAAAAGGGTCAGAGCCTTTTGGTTCGCGGCCGAGCCTGAATCTATCTCTCGCTTAATTAACCATCATCATAGCCATCAGACTGTGGAAGAGTCAGAACTCGAAGCCCTTATCGCTAAAGCTAGATTCCGGTAGTAAAGAAACCTAGAGCTAATTTGGCAGCCAAGAGTAAGCAGATAGGCGTCTCGCCTAAAGCCAAGGAAGTTTTCTAGTCTTACGCCGTGGCTCAATTTAATAATAACAAAATTGTTTAGCGTCGTCACCTCCGCCGCAGGCACTGGCCAAACTTAGGTCTCTAAAAGTTACGATTTAGCAAACGTCCCGAGGGCAATGGCTATCTTACACTTATCTATCCAACACAGAGATAGAATCTTTAGGTTAATTTTTGTACAAAAGCGAGTTTAGCTCTTCCTAGCCTCTCTCGATTGAGTTAAATTTGAGACCCAAAAGTTCCTTAATCCCGCAGACCTTCGTAGCCGAGTACCTACACGGCTCTCTTTTCGGCAATAGGCGGTGCCTGAACTAGGTAGCCAAAAATGTTCCTCTTCAGATTTAACCCAATCAAGCTAGTGGCGGCAACCTTACTAAGTTCTACCTAAATCAGGCTAAGCTCCCTAAAACCTACTCTCCGTGAACTGCCTAGGTCGGTCAGCTCTTCAAGGTCCTAAACATGCATCGGCTTAAGAGCGTTATCTCTTTTAACTGCCTGGGGAGCCATTAGCGGGAGGAGACATAATTAAGTTCGGGTTTTCCCTAAGTTTTCACATGCGCTCTAAGAGTGCCTTCGGATTAAGACTTAGCGATCTAGTCTAGGCCAAAAGAAAATATATTGGAAGTTTGAGGGAGTGTACGTCGGCCAAGTGGCCATCACGGGCCTGCGGCCGTTTCAACCTCAAAATGCTTAAAGGCTTGATTAGCACCCTCCACAACAATTTTAGTCGTCTCCAGATGGGTTGACGACTAAGAGTGGACTTATAGCGCGTCTTTTCAGACTAAGAATAAGGACGCCATTGCTTCCCTGGCTAAACCCAGGGGTCTTTTGGAGAGAAAGAAGATGAATTTAACCTGCGAGGAATGCGGCGCTAATATTGCTAGCGACGAGTGCGAAAAATGTCGCCTGCCCGCTCCCCTTTGGGCTAAATTCTGCCCCCACTGCGGGCAGGAGTTAGTTTCCAAACAAGTGTCTAAGCTATCAAAGAAAAAAAGACAACTTTGCTCCGACGAAAGCTGCATCGGTATTATTGGCGCAGATGGCCTATGTGTTGAATGCGGCAAAAGGCCCTAAATTAGATCTATGGTACCCATTTTCCCTTTTAGATGAGAGCCAAAATAAAATTAACTCCGCGACTTAGTCCTTTTAATAATTGCTTTTTTTCTCTCTATCGAGGCTAGGCCCATTTTTTGGCGCTTTATCAATGGCAAAAAGCTAAAAAAGACTAGTTACTTATTGATTCAACGTTTTGCTTGGCTTCTTATTTTTTACCCTCCATCGAGGATCTTTAGTCCTTGACTTACTGATTTTGTAACCGTTCACCAAGTCTTTTTTTCCCTACGTTGCGGCTGGTAGCGACTTTAGAGTTGTAATTAGTCGCCACTAAAAAAGTCGCAAAAAATTTTTAAAAATTTAAAGGAACCCGCCGCGGCAGACTTTAAAATTTTTTCAAAATCAGCCGTCTTTATAAATTATTAAATTTTAGCAT